>JBOFKH010000088.1:0-4474 GCA_051657225.1 Alphaproteobacteria bacterium | reverse complement strand
CAGCTTGCATATCCTCCAGGGGCCTGCACTGCAGGTGGGTGCCGTATACTCCCGTCCGCAGACAGAAACAGGGACAGCTCCCTAAAGGGACTTATTGGCCTCAGAGATCATAGGAGCCCATCGAACTTCCCAGCCCTAAAGCCTATGAGACCACTTTCTGAATTTCATTTCAAGGAAATTTTCTAGACTCAAACAGAATTCACAAAAAAGCCCAGAGGAAACCCGATTTATCATCGCGTTTCCTCAAATAAGGCTCAAGTTTTAGGGATTAATTAAGATGCGTTTTTTTCAGACAATGGCTTAAGACCTAAAAATTCTCTTATAGCCTCTACGTTTTCGATAATGCCAAGGTCTCCAGAGCGTCCTGCTTCTGAATGAGAACCTAGATACTTTACATCAGTCTGGGTATTTGTTTCTCTCAAATATTGGAATAAATCTTTCATCTTCCTGTTTTGGGCATCACTTGATTTATCTTCATGGGTAAGCAAGAGAATTTCGACACTTTTATTATTCCAGGGTCCTGCCGCTTGAGCCTTAGAAACCGAAGGATTAACCCATTCAAACATGTTTGCCTCTTGGTCTAGAACGTAGTGCACGGAGAGCCCTCTTCTGATCCAATCATTAAGAGATCCTCCAAGAAAGCCACTTTTTTGATCTAATTTCAATAAAACGGCGCAATCAAAGGATTGTCCTTCTTGCCGTTTGGGAGCATAATTAGCCTCTGTTTTTCCTTCGGCTTTGGGGTAGTCTTCAACAATGCGCATATTCCCTAAGTTGCCTCTTGAAACCGCGTTTACCGTCCATGCTTCAGAGATGTTTTGCTCAGGAAATACTTCACTGAGCTGGGTGGGGCTTGCATAAGCAGCTCCTAACCAAGCTAGAAAAGCTCCGAAAACAAAATATAAGATACTATTCTTCCTGTGTGACATAAATATCATTCCTCGATTTTTTAAGAAAATTATATTAAGAGACAATAAATGTAAGGATTTTTCAATAATTTTAATTTCAAAATCCTTGCATTCATGAGACCATTTATTTCATTTTGTTTCAAGAAAAATTTTAGATTTTTTAAACCCGCTTGATAAGGGTTGCTTCTAAAAAGCCATCTAAATCCCCATCTAAAATGGCTTGAGTGTTGCTGGTTTCAAATTGGGTCCGCAAATCTTTGATCATCTGATAGGGCTGAAGCACGTAGGAGCGAATCTGGTGGCCCCACCCAATCTCGGTTTTGCTTTCGTTCAAAGCCTGAGCAGCCTCCGCTCGCTTGCGAAGCTCCAGCTCGTAGATACGAGACTTCAGCATATCCATAGCCTGGGCTTTGTTGCGATGCTGAGAGCGGTCATTTTGGCATTGTACTACAATGTTTGTAGGAAGGTGGGTGATGCGAATAGCGCTTTCGGTTTTATTGACATGCTGCCCTCCGGCGCCTGAGGCTCGGTAGGTATCAATCCGCAAATCTTTTTCTTGAATATCAAGGTTGATGCGGTCATCCACCTCAGGATAAACCCAAACGGAGGCGAAGCTTGTGTGCCGCCTGCCAGATCCGTCAAAGGGGGAAATTCGCACCAAACGGTGGATCCCGCTTTCGCCTTTCAGCCATCCATAGGGGTGAGAGGCTTTTTTCGCGTCAATCTTCAAGGTGACAGACTTCAGCCCAGCTTCTTCTCCAGGGCTTTCATCCAAAATTTTCACTTGATAGCCTGTTTTTTCTGCCCATCGGCTATACATGCGACAAAGCATCAGGGCCCAATCTTGAGCTTCGGTTCCGCCTGCGCCGGCATGAACCTCCACAAAGCAATTGTTGGCGTCCGCTTCTCCAGAGAGCATGCTTTCCAGGCGCGCCCTTAAAGACAGTTTGCGCAAGGCCTCAAGTTGCTGAACAGCTTCTTCCATCAAGGCAGGTTCGTTTTCTTGGGCTGCAAGCTCCCAAAGGGCGAGATGCTCTTCCAGATTCTGCTCCAACATCCGGCATTTTTGGATTTGGGTCGCCAAAATATCTTTTTCCCGCATCACTTGTTGGGCTTGGGCAGGATTATCCCAAAATCCATCCAAAGAAGCTTGGGCCTCCAGAGCGTCTAAACGGGCAAGGGCTTGATCCCAGTCAAAGATACCTCCGAAGAACATCTATTGCTTCGTGGATAGTATCAACACTTTCTTTTAAATCAGTGGGAAACATTGCCTGGCCTCTTTTTTCTTGAATTCCATAAAATCTGCATCAGCATAAAAAAAAACGGCAGGCGCCGCAATCAATTTTTAGGTATGTTTGTTTCCGAAAAAATCCAACGAGGATGCCCTTGGGAAATGCAGCGTAACTACATTTCCTCAGGCAGGGCATTGTGTTTTATGGTTAAGATGCGGTTTTTTCTACAGGTGAAGATGATACTGGTTTAATTTCAAGTTTTTCCATGAGGCTATCTAAGCCTTCAATTGTTTCCTCAGCCTCTTCATTGTTTGTAGCTTGGTGATATCCCCATTGTTGGATATTGATTTTATGATCTGAAGAAGAATCTTCTTTCAGATGTTTAAAAAGAGATTCTAGCTTCGTCGTTTGAATCTCACTCATGTTTTTATCATCATCTGTGAGCATGAGAATTTGAACTGCCTTGTTATTCCATGTTTCGCCTGCCATTTGCGCTTTATAAACAAAAGGATTAAACCACTCAACAAGGGTTCCTTTTGGATTAATCAAATAGTGGGCAGAGAGTCCATCCGCAGTCCATTTTTTAAGGGTCTCTTTCAAAGCGCCATTGTTAACAGGTACTCGCGTAAAAACAGCACGATCAAAGGCTTCATCTCCCTGTCGTGTAGGAGCATAGTTAATAACTTTTTTTCCTTCAGCTTTGGGATAGGCTTCAACAAGATAGATATCCCCTAAACTGCCCCTTGGGACTGTGCTTACGGTCCATGTTTCAGGAATATCCTGATCAGGGAATACTTCACTGAGTTTTGTAAATCCTGCATAACCAGCTTCTAACCAACCTAAACAAAATCCAAACACCAAGACAGCAGCAATTTTCTTTTGAGATAACATAAACGTTCCCCTTTTATTTTTGTTTATATCTGCTCACGGGCAGAGTGTAGGACATTGAAATCATTTTTACAATATTTTTAATTAAATCAATAGACTAATTTGATTTATTCAAAAAGACATTTGAAAAAAAAATGAAATCAGGCATTATTAGCCCCCTAAAGATTTCCTTAAGTAAGGCGAATAAAATTGTGGCTATATTAAAAACAAGTGCTGCGATGCGGCGCCTAAAACCATCTCCAACCCTTGCTGTGGCTGCGAAAGCCGCACAGCTGAAAGGGCAAGGGGTAGATGTTATCGATTTAAGCGTGGGAGAGCCTGATCTCTCAACCCCTGGTTTCATCCAGGAAGGAGCTATTGAGGCCATGGGCCGTGGTCAGACGAAGTATACGCCTGTGGATGGAACTCCAGCGCTTAAAGCCGCTATCCAGAAAAAATTTAAGGAAGAAAATAATCTGGAATTTTCATTGCAGGAAATTACGGTTGGAAGCGGGGCTAAACAAGTTCTCTTCAATGCGTTGCTTGCAACCCTTGACCCAGGGGATGAAGTTCTTATTCCTGCTCCCTATTGGGTTTCTTACCCGGATATGGTTTCATTTACGGGGGCAACACCTGTTATTTTGCCTTGTCCTGCTTCCCAAGGATTTAAGTTGCTGCCTGGTCAATTGGAGCGCATGATCACACCCCAGACAAAGTGGCTGATTCTAAATTCTCCCAGCAACCCAACCGGTGCGGTTTATACGCGCCAAGAGCTTCAAGCCCTTGCAGAGGTTTTGGAGAAGTATCCCCATGTTTGGGTGTTATCAGATGACATTTATGAGCATTTGATTTATGAGGGTCTGCCATTTGAAACTCTTGTTGCAGTGGCCCCCTTCCTTAAAAGCAGAACCTTGACCGTTAATGGGCTCTCGAAGGCTTATGCCATGACGGGATGGCGGATTGGCTATGGAGCTGGGCCAGAGCTTTTGATTAAAGCAATGGGAACTCTGCAATCCCAGAGCACGTCGAACCCCTGCTCAATCTCTCAAGCGGCGGCGTGTGTTGCCCTTGAACATCCTGATCGGATTGAATTTTTGGCTTCTTTAAAAACCTGCTTTCGGGAACGGCGGGATTTACTCGTGAAAGCCATTGGGGAAATCCCCCAACTGTCGATTCAGGCTCCTGCAGGGGCTTTTTACCTTTACGTGGGCTGTGAAGCGTTGCTGACATCCTTCGCCTCAGACCAAGAGATTGCGGCTTATTTGCTTGAAACAGCCAGGGTTGCGACCGTTTCAGGGGAAGCATTTGGGTTGTCCCCTTATGTGCGCTTGTCTTACGCAACATCTGTGGAAAATATCGAGATCGCCGCTGAGCGCATTCGTACGGCGCTTTCAGCTCTTCTGTAGGGTGTAAAAACCTCAGGCTGCTTTCCCAAAGCGGCGTTCGCGTTTCATGTACATCTGAAGG
>JBOFKH010000087.1:0-1136 GCA_051657225.1 Alphaproteobacteria bacterium | reverse complement strand
TCCGCTTAACCTTCCGTCCTTTATTTTTGCCTTTGAAGGTTACATCGTCAGGGTAAAAATTTTGTGAATTATTGACTCGTCGGGAACGGTCTTGTTTTCTTTGAATTGCTTTAATCTGCTTTTCAATATTTGGCGTATTAGGTGCAAAAGGCTTTAGGAATGCATGATCTTCCGAAACCATTGCAACGTTGGAAATATTTAAGTCAATTGAACATAATTCATTTTTGACCTTAGTATTGTCCCTATCAGCATAAGGCAACCCTTCACAAATAATTTGGGCAAAGAATCGTTCTTTACCTCGAATCATTCGACGAACAAGTCTTCCATATTTCCATGGAGCATTCATTCCATGAGTGATACAAGGGTCTTGCCAGTCAATAATGAGAGGACATTCTAAATCCCCCCACATAAACCTAAAATCAGAAACCTTAGTTTTTTTGTCAGTTTTTTCTTTTACCCGAATCGATGTTGATATCTGCTTCCCTTCCATTGAGGAGAATGACTGATTGTTCTTAAACCTAACTTTTCTGGCTTTACCATAAGTGATCTTATCAACAGCCTTAAATGCTCTTTCTGCAATGGTTTGAATAACAACACTATCTAATTTATCAGCAATCCATCCAGATGAATGGGCAACCCATTTTGAATATTGTTCCGCATCATTTTTTGTGAAATAGAATTCATTCTTGGCTTTCTGAAAAGCTTCTTTACGGGCTGGGTTGGGTTTTGGTTCTCCATTCTTATCTTTGATAGTTCGGGGCAAGGATTTTGCAAAATCCCATTCAGGCGAGGACATTAATTTATCTTTTCTGGATAAGAACTCAGACTGAACTGCATTCATCAGACGAAAACCAGCATTGAACCTTGCGTCAAACTCCTTGCGAGACACAGAATCCGCAATAATTTCAAGCTCAGTCACAAATGACTTGGTTTTACTCCGTCCCATACCCTTGACCTTTTCAACTGTTTCTATGATAGTCTATATGTAGAATAAATGCAAGAAAAAACATGGATAACTACAAACATTATCAACATTCCATTGGTTTGGCGACGGTCCACTTAGTCTGGATTCCTTGTAGACGGAAGGCTGTGTTTAGAAATAGAGAAGATCTT
Organism: Alphaproteobacteria bacterium; assembly: GCA_051657225.1. GTDB lineage: Bacteria > Pseudomonadota > Alphaproteobacteria > Holosporales > JBOFFI01 > JBOFFI01. The sequence goes on along the minus strand of JBOFKH010000087.1, from coordinate 23 downwards.
AAGTTGAGAGGGATTCAAGTTTT
>JBOFKH010000086.1:0-6164 GCA_051657225.1 Alphaproteobacteria bacterium | reverse complement strand
ACCGAAGAAGCAGCTTGTTCTAAAAGGTCTGCTGAGGCCCAACGTGTTTTTTTAGAGATTGGTGCGGTGACGCCCCCTGGTTTCGAAAGTTTTTTGCGAACTTCCCAGGATTTCCATGTAATTGGGTTGTTGCCAGGGGCGAAACCGCAAGCTGGTGCTATTACTTTGGGTGCAGACGCCGTTGTGTTCAATCCCCCTCATATACCTTTTGCTGCGGCGTTTGATGTAATCTTGTTCCATGGAGGAGTTTCTCTAGGAGAAGCTATCGAGCTTCAAGATTGGATTCGCGTGTTGTTGGGGTGCCTTAAACCTGGAGGACGATTTTACTTTAACACCCCAGGAAGCTATCATTGTTTTGAGCATCAAGGTCAGCTTGATCCACACGTATCACACACATCTCTTTCAACGCCCTATGCAACCTGGTTTCCGGAGCCTGCTGCTGCGCATGTTTTTGAAGAATGGCATCGCGTTCCTCCTGCTTGGTTAGACAACGCAAACCAAGAGCCTCAGCAAGGAGCAACAACGCTATCTGGCATGACATGCCACGTGGTGATGGGCAATTACCAGAAGCCCTACGATTTTTCAGAAGAAGAATAGGTGAATTGGCTTAAATTTCCACGATCTCAAACTCTAATAAAAAATTAAAGTTTTCTGGTTATTCTGTGAGTTGCGATGAATTGATACGAAAACGTAATATTAGAGAATTTGATGAGTCCCTTGCGTCCAGAAGAAGTCTTTCATTTTTGGCCACGCATGGTGCAAAAAGCTGCAGATCAAGCATCTCTGGCTTTTTCTAGTTTCGTTGAAACCAGCTCTCAAGCATCTTCTTCACCGTTTAGCCCCTTTTCCATGGGAAAGCTTTTTTCTGAAGCCATGGAGCATCTGGCCCAAAACCCATCGGCTGCTGTGAAAGCTCAAGAAAATTTAGCTTCTGAATTTTATGACCTGTGGATCCACACCTTAGCGCACATGCAAACAGGGCAGGTTGCATCTGTTATTGAACCAGAAAAAACAGATAAACGGTTCAACCACCCCAAGTGGAACGAAGATCCTTTTTTTAATTTCATCAAGCAAAGCTATTTGCTGACATCGAAGTGGCTTTTGTTTATCGCAGACAACGTGCCTGAGCTGGATGAAAAACAGCGCCACAAAGTTTCTTTTTATACAAAACAGATTTTAGACGCGGTTTCTCCGTCTAATTTTCCTTTGACGAACCCCAAAGTCATTGAAAAAATCATTGAAACCAAGGGAGAAAATTTAGTCAAAGGGTTTGAAAATTTTATGGAAGACCTCAAGCGTGGCAACGGCCAGCTTGCCATCTCTATGACCCAGCCGGATGCTTTTGAACTGGGGGTTGATCTTGCGACAACCCCTGGGCAGGTGGTGTTTCAAAACTCTTTACTTCAGTTGATCCAATACCGCCCCACCACAGAAAAAGTTTTAAAAACACCGCTGCTGATTATCCCACCGTGGATCAATAAATATTACATCTTTGATTTGCGGTCTAAAAACTCCTTCGTGAAATGGGCGGTAGATCAGGGACACACTGTTTTCATGATTTCCTGGGTAAATCCAGACAAAAGCTTGGCTCAAAAAACCTTTGAAGACTATATGCTGGAAGGATTGGGGGAAGCTTTGAGGGTGGTTCGGGCCATTACATCTGAGCCTAAGGTTAATTTGGTGGGCTATTGTTTAGGTGGAAATTTATTGTCGTGTTTTTTATCCTACCTAGCGTCCAAACGTCGGGATGAGGTGCTCACCGCAACCTACCTGGCAACGTTAATCGATTTTTCCAGAGCAGGAGATTTAAGTGTCTTCATTGATGAAGAACAGTTGCGAACCCTTGAATCTAAAATGGCAGAGAAGGGCTATTTAGACGGGAGGTCCATGGCGGTGACGTTTAACCTCCTTCGGGCAAATGACCTCATTTGGTCGTTCTTTATCAACAACTACCTCCTGGGGCAAGAGCCTTTCCCGTTGGATTTTTTATATTGGAATGCAGATTCAACCCGTATGCCAGCAGCAATGCACAGCTATTACCTGCGCAATATGTTTCAAAAAAACTTATTGCGGAAGGCGGGCGGTTTAAATCTAGGCGGGTTTTCCATCGACTTGCGGCAAATTAAAGCACCCAGCTTTATCATAGCCACCCGGGAAGATCATATTGCGCCTTGGCGGTGTTGCTATGCAGGATCCCAACTCTATGGAGGCGATAAAGAATTTGTGTTGGCCACGTCGGGGCATGTAGCGGGTGTAATCAACCCGGCTGATTCTGGAAAATATAGTTACCTGACGAACCCAAATGTTGAAAAAAATCCTTTGGAATGGCTGAAAAAAGCCAAAGAAACCCAGGGGTCTTGGTGGCCTTATTGGCAAAAATGGGTTCAGCGCTATGCAAAAGAAACAGTTCCCTCCCGCAAAATCAACCATCCAAAATTTCCAAGCCTTGAAGATGCACCCGGGTCTTATGTGCGGGTTAAGGGTTAAGGTTGACGGTGGGTGAAGCGCCGGTTGCTGTTTTTTTAGATTTTACGTGGTGATGAATTTTTTCAAGAAATTCAATGACTTCCTGGTGCCTTATATTTTCATGGGCATCGTGCTTTTCTTTTAAAGATTCGGCAAATCCATCAACCAAAACGCTCACAAATAAATTCATGATGATGAACCCAGAGATGACCATAAAAAAGATAAAAAAGAAGGGCGCATAGGGGTGATGGGGTGAGACAGCTTCCACCGTATCCCCCAAGTTGTCCGCAACCATGGTTCGAAAAAGGGTTAGGAAAGAATCTGCAAGGCTTCCAAAGATCTCCGGATTCGTCTTGGAGAACAGTTCGTAGGCGATGAGAGACGTCGAATAAAGCACAATAAAGAGAAGAAAGATAACGCTTAAAAGAGATTTGTGGGAGCGCTGCATAATTTTGACGATGCGATGCAACGATGTGTGGGTGAAAAAATCATAATACAGCAAAAAAAAGAGAAAGATCCGCACCAGGGAGAAAAATTGAAAAGGTTGGATAAAAACCCCTAGGGAGATAACAAAATCAGTCAGCAGAAGAAACAGCGTGAAGAGCAAAAATAGCTCTGATTTCAACCTGGCTTTTTTGATGTGTAAGGTATGGAAAGCCAACCCAAAGCAATACAAAATGAGGATCCCTAGTAAACAGAGATCGGCTAAATGGATGGGTTGTTGAAATCGAATATAATAAGGAGAATGCGTAACTTCTAAGCCAACGATTAGAAGGCTCGCTAGTAGAACAGCAAAGATAAACCGATGTGTAAATCGGTGTAGAATGCTTTTAGAAACGGCGTTGAGCATGCCCAAAAATTCCCCCTTACTTTTTTAATGCATTGTAAATAAAGAATAAATTTTAATCAAGCTTTGAGATCAACTCAGCTGTTGCATCTTCGAAGGGGAGGGGGGCTTGTAGGTGTTGTATCACGTCTTCCAACCCTTGCCTTTGCTGAGCCAACGCGTGAGGGTCTTGAAAAAGCTTCAACAACTCAAGGCTCAGCTGCATAGGATTACAATCTTCTTGCAAGCATTCAGGCACCAAGGGCTTTTGGGCGATGATGTTGACCAGGCTTACATAAGGCACACGGATAAGCCTTTTGGCCAGCTGCTCCACCGTCCAGGAGACTTTATAAGCGATAACCATGGGGGTTTGGTGATAGGCCAGCTCGAGGGTGATGGTTCCGGAAGCTGCGAGGGCTGTGGTGGATGCAGCCATGGCGTGGCAGTGATCTTCTGGGTTAGGTAGCATCAAAGGGGGTGTTTCAAATAAAGGCAAGAGGTCCTGGAGCATAGGCTCCAGCTTGGGTAGTGTGGGAAGCACCACCCTAAGGTTCGGAATAACTTGTTGCACGCGGCGAATGGTTTCGGCAAACACGGGGACAAGCCTTTGGATTTCCTTGACCCTGCTGCCTGGCAAGAGACACAAAAGAGGATCTTGAGGCGAAAGGCCCGTTTGTTGAAAAAAGCGCTCAGCTGAACCTTTTGGCGCTTGGAGAAGGGGATGCCCCACAAAGGTGCATGGCAGGCCAACTTCTTGGAAATAAGGCGGCTCAAAGGGGAATAGCACCATAAGGTGGTCTAAAAAATCAGCAATCTTCTTGGCCCGACCGGGGCGCCAGGCCCAGACGCTAGGGGCTACACAATGCACGAGCTTGGTTGAAGGGGCATACCCTTGGGCTCTGCCTTTTGCGACAGCTTTGGAGACTCTAAAACAAAATTCAGGGGCGTCGATGGTTAGAAGAATATCTGGTTGAAGCTGTTGCACATGGTGGACGGTTTGTCGAATGCGTTGCATCAGGTGAAACAGATGGGGAAGGATGTCCAGCCCCATGTGGGACAGTTCTTGAAAAGGAAACAGAGACGTGAAGTTGCCTGCTGCTTCCATCCCTGGGCCGCCAATACCTGAAAAAGAAAGCCCTTGGCCAGCAAAGCGTTTTTGTAATCCACGTATCAGGTGAACTCCTAGGCGATCCCCAGATGCTTCCCCTGCGATTAAAACGATGTGCATGTTTCTTCTTCCCAAGGCATGGTCACGCCGAAGAGGAAAAGGCCGTAGGCATCAGCTTTTTGTTTTAAGCCTTCGGCGTCAATCAAAAGGGTTTTTGAGGCCTCAAACACAAGGCCAGCCATATTTGTTTGGATCAAGAGCTCTAAAGTTTTGGGCCCCAGGGTTGGCAGATCCACCCGCTCATCTTGGTTTTGTTTCGCAAGCTTAACCAGCACCGCAGGGTCTCCAGATTTTTGAAGGGCTGCGCACCTTAAGATGAGCTGATCTGTTCCCTCTGCTGCTTCGACCCCTAACACAACCCCTTGCTGAACAATAACGGCTTGGCCAATATCCAAGGGCGAAAGGGTTTTTAAAACCTGGATTCCCCATGTCATGTCTGCCTGGGCTTGGGCGGAGGGTAAAACCTGCCCAAGGGGGCCGGGAGGATGCTGAAGGGAAGTTAAAAGCTCTTGAACCCCCAAAACCGTTATTCCTTCTCGGGTCAGTTCTTCTAAAATAAGGCGCAAGAGGGAGTCATCCCCTAAGGCTCCCATGCCAACCCTCGCCAAAAACCGCGCACCGCGCCAATCTGCTTTGATGTCTCCCAGAGAAGGTCGTTGAAATTTTCCAGCCAAGACAAGTTTAGAAATATGTCTGGTTTTCAGAGCATCTAGGCTTTTTCCAAGCTCTCCCAAGGAAAGCCACAGGTGGTCAACCCCTGTCACGGTTTCCGGTGGGGTTTGTCCTTTATAAGCCAAGACGAAGAAAGGCTGCTGTCTTGCCCGGCAAGCCTCCATCAGCAAAACAGGTAATTGCCCCTCACCTGCGATAATTCCAAGGGTTTCCATGGGTTTTATTGTGGTCCTCTACCTTTGGTTTTTTGCAAGGCGATAGCTGCACAAAGGTCGGGAAGTCTCCGCCTCAATAAAATGAATCAGCTCTTGAACTGCGGCAAGGGCTTTGAGGTCAGGAGAGAGGGCTTTCAAACGTTCAGACATGGCACCGCTTTCTTCCACAAAGAGGACCCGAAACGCCTCACGCAACCCATGGATTTCATCTTTAGGAACATTTCTCCGCTTGAGCCCCACCAGGTTAAGCCCTCCCAGGTAAGCCCGCTTGGTCTCAACAGAGCCATAGGGGATGACATCTTCTGCAACCCCTGCCGTGCCGCCAATCATCGCATAAGAGCCAATCCGGACAAATTGATGAACCGCTGCAAGCCCCCCAATGACCACATAGTCTCCCACGGTGACGTGTCCCCCTAAGGTAGCGTTGTTTGCCATAATCACATGGTTCCCAAGGACGCAATCATGGGCCACGTGGCTTCCTGCCATGAATAAGCCGTGGTCACCCACAACGGTTTTCATGTGACCAGACGCTGTACCCGGCTGCATGGTGACATATTCTCTGATTTTATTGTGGGAGCCAACCTCTAAGGTGGAGGGTTCTCCTTGGTATTTTAAATCTTGAGGGGCATGGCCGAGGGATGCAAAAGGGTAGACGGTTGTGTTGGCTCCAAGGGTTGTCCGCCCCGTGACCACCACATGGGAAAAAAGCTCAACATCATCGCCCAAGGTAACGTGAGCTCCAACACAGCTGTAAGGGCCAATCTTAACACGGGAGCCCAGTTGGGCTCCTGGCTCAACGATAGCTGTTGGGTGAATC
>JBOFKH010000085.1:0-5275 GCA_051657225.1 Alphaproteobacteria bacterium | reverse complement strand
TGCAGTTTTTGAGCATCTCTGGTCGCTCCGTCGACATCATCACTTTTTCAGGACGGATAGCAACCGCTACATGGGCTCCTACCGGTGCCAGGGCGGAATGCCCCACATATAAATGGCACCCGGCTTCCTCGGAGCGGATCAAGACGTGATCAGCTTCTTCCTCCACCACCAGGCCTTCAAAAATATTGATGGAGCCAATAAAATTTGCCACGAAGAGAGAGTTTGGATATTCATAAATTTCCCCTGGTGTTCCGACCTGGCTGATGCGCCCCTGCTCCATAATCCCCATGCGGGTGGAAACCGTCATGGCTTCTTCCTGATCGTGGGTTACCATGATGAAGGTAATTCCCACTTTTTCTTGAATGTTGACGAGCTCAAACTGGGTTTGCTCCCGAAGGGTTTTATCAAGAGCCGCGAGGGGCTCATCCAGCAACAGCATCTTAGGGTGCTTAGCCAAAGAGCGCGCCAGAGCCACCCGTTGGCGCTGACCCCCTGAGAGCTGTTGAGGCTTTCGTTCTGCGTAATTTCCCATATGCACCAAATCCAGGACTTCTCGGATACGCTCTTGAATTTCTTTCTTAGGCAGGCCCTCTTGCTTAAGGCCAAAAGCTACATTTTGGGCAACAGTCATGTGGGGAAAAAGGGCGTAGGATTGAAACATCATGTTTACCGGACGTTCATAGGGCGGGGTTTGGGTAACATCCACACCATCGATAAAAATGCGTCCGCTGGTGGGGCGTTCAAACCCCGCAAGCAACCTGAGAAGCGTTGTCTTTCCACAACCAGATCCACCCAAAAGGGAAAAAAATTCTTTTTTGTAAATCGAGAGGGTCACGTTGTTGACTGCAACCACCCCATCAAAATTTTTTGAAACACCTTCCAGGTGAATATAGGGTTTTGCGCGGGGGTTTTGCCAAGGTTCAAGACGAGATGAGGAAAGTTTGACCATAAATTCCTGAATCCCTTTCTGGAAAATGAGCTAATCTAATAGCCTGTTTTAACTTTTGTCCAAGCGCGGAGTCGCTTTCTTTCATACACACGAGATTTTACAACGTCAACCTTAAGTTTTTCTTGCACTTCTCGTGGCGGGTAGATGGCTTCGTCTTCTAAGACATCCTTTTGAATATAGGGAGCAGAAGCAGGCACCGCGTTGGGGGAACGGGTAAGGTTCGTAATCTTGGCGATAATCTCGGGGCGTAAGATAAAATTGATAAAGCGGTGGGCGTTGTTTGGATGGGGTGCATCCATGGGGATCGCCATCAAATCAAACCAGATAAAGCTTCCCTCTGATGGAATGACATACCGAACAGTTTGGCTATCTTTGCGCTCTGCTGCGCGCTGTTTAGCCATATTCCCATAGCTTGACCAGGTTTGTGCAACGCAGATCTCTCCCGTTGCAATTTGATTCATAAACTGAGAGGAGTCAAATTTAGAGATAAAAGGGCTTACCCCTTGAACAATTTTTACAGCTTCTCCAAGCAAATGAACATCTTCTTTCACAGGATTTTGGCTCAAATAAGTGAGCGCAGAAGAGAATACCTCAATGGGAGAATCCAGAAGCGTTACCCGGCATCCTTTTTGAGCAAGGGTTCGGACAACTTTCGGGTCAAACAGCATGCGTAAGCTTTCAACAGGAGCATCTGGAAAAACAGCTGCCAATGCGTTAACGTTGTAAACAAAGCCTGTTGTTCCCCATAAATAGGGAACGGCAAAACGGTTTCCAGGGTCGGCGGCCGTCAATTTTTTCATGAGATTGGTGTCTAAAAGCTTTGCACTGGGAATTTTAGAAAAATCTAGGGGGAGGTAAACCCCTGCTGGAATCTGACGCGCTAAATCTGGCCATGCTGACGGAAACACCACATCGTACCCAGAACGCGCCGCCAACAATTTGGCTTCCAAAACCTCTGGGCTATCGAAAACATCATAATAAACCCGTATGCCCGTTTCAGCTTGAAACTGCTGAAGTACAACTTCTGGAAGATAATTCGCCCAGTTATAAATATACAAAATAGGCGCTTCTTTTTTCGAAACAGATATCTGAGAAGCTTCAGAAGCGCCCACAAACATAAACAAATTGCTAGAGACTAAAAAGACAAAAAGCCATAGAAAAAACCTGGTACGAAACACGGATAAAGCACTACTTTTTTATAAACCACAACAATTTCCTTTTTTAACCCAATTGGGGAAAAATAACAATGGAATCTAGATTTTTTTGGGTTGCTTACGTTAAGCAAACCCTAAAAAATTAATCTTAATCTTAATCTTAATCTTGAGGTGGGATTAAAGAATTTGCCCCCGAAGCAGAAGCATCTCGAATTTCAAAATTTGCACCAGAGTAGAAATTCTTCTGCTTGATGTGCCGGATAGGATCTCCAGGGTTTGATAGCGGTATCTCGAAAATAAACACTTCACCTCCTGACCAATTACCTGGACTTATGGATGGACTATGAGAATGTTTAAGGATTTTGATCTCCTGATTTTGAAGCTCAGGCCTATCTGAAAAAATACAACCTTGCAATAGAAGAGATAAAAGTGGCTGTGAGGGAAGGTTTGTTCGGGAGTTATTTCGATTTTTTTTGCATTCCTGTGCGCTCGTATCCAGAGGTTTTGTGCACTTACCAGAAAAAGCTTGGGACCCAAGAAATATTAGTGCAATGGAACCGACGATGTGGCTTAAATGTAATTTCATAAAAATTTAACCCCTTATTTTTAAATTTAAATAATGCTGAAAATAATACAAAAAATAAACAAATCTAAAGAAATACTAAATATTTTAATTCAAACAAATGAAAGTATTTCTCAATATTTAATTGATAAATAAGGAGTTTTTTTATTTTAGGATTGCTGATAAAGCAAATGCTATTAACAGTTTTTCTCAAAGCGCTTTTGAAAAGGGAAGATTTTTGTAAAACTTGATCCTGCTAAGCAGGGATGTCAAGGAGCTCTTTCAGCAGGCTGTTAACCATGGCGGGGTTTCCCTGGCCTTGGGTTGCTTTCATAGCCTGGCCCACGAAATAGCCAAACAGCTTATCTTTTCCCCCACGGTACGCCTCCACCTTATCTGGCTCTTGTTGCAAGATATTCTGTAAAATCTGGCGCAGCTGCCCTGCATCGCTCACCTGGCGAAACCCTTTTTCTGCGACGATTGCTTCAGGGTCTTGCCCAGTTTCCCACATCAGCGCAAAAACTTCTTTGGCCATCTTTCCAGATAGGACCCCTTCTTGGATTAAATCCATCAGCTTTGCTAAAGCCTCCGGCGTCAAAGCCATGCGCTCCAAGGCTATCCCGTCTCTGTTGAGAGCCGCGAATAGGTCTCCCATCATCCAGTTAGCCAGGTTTTTAGCCACCGCTTGGGGCGCTTGCGTGGATAGCGCGAGGGTTGTTTCAAAAAAATCCGCGGTTTCTTTTTCTGCCACCAAAACGTCCGCATCATAGGCGGAAAGCCCAAGGGTTTCCATCAAGCGTTTCTTTTTAGCTTCTGGAAGTTCTGGCAAAGCACGGCGAATGCCTTCCACAAGCTCTTGGGAAAGGCAGAGGGGAGGAAGATCAGGGTCTGGAAAATAGCGGTAATCGTGGGCTTCCTCTTTCTTCCGCATCGAGCGCGTCTCGTTCTTACTCGCGTCAAAGAGGCGAGTTTCTTGGGAGACAGATCCGCGTGCTTCCAAAAGCGCTATTTGGCGTGCTGCTTCATAGAGAATAGCCTGTTGCAAGAATTTGATGGAGTTAACGTTCTTTACCTCAACTCGGGTTCCCAGGGGACCCCCCGGTTTGCGAACCGAAACATTCGCATCCACACGCAGGCTTCCCTCTTCCATATTCCCATCACAGGTTTCTAAATAGCGCAGCAGTGCTCTCAGCTTTTTGACATACAAAGCAGCTTCTTCTGCCGTGCGCATATCAGGCTCTGACACAATCTCCATCAGGGCAATCCCTGCGCGGTTAAGGTCAATCAAAGACTGGGTGGGGTGAAGGTCATGAAAGCTTTTCCCAGCGTCCTGCTCAAGGTGCAAGCGGTTAATGCGGATGCGCTTCACTTTTTCAGGCTCTGGTTCAATATCCAGATAGCCTCCTTCCACAATAGGTTTTTTGAATTGGGTAATTTGGTACCCTGAAGGCAGGTCTGCATAAAAATAATTTTTGCGATCAAAGGCTGACGTCAGACCAATGGTGCCATTCAACCCAATGCCCGTGCGTACGGCTTGTTCCACACACACTTGGTTGATGACAGGGAGCATGCCTGGAAATGCGGCATCCAAAAACGAAACTTGCGTGTTCGGCTCTCCACCAAAGGCTGTGGAGGCCCCAGAAAAAAGCTTTGATGATGAGGTGATTTGAGCATGAACCTCCAGCCCAATGACCATCTCCCAAAGCCCTGTTTCCCCTGCAATCAAACACTGTTTCTCGTCAGACATGTCTTTTTACTTACCTTTTTTTCCTGGAAGTCAAGCTTCATATTTTTTTAAAGGGCGTCGCGAATATCTGTTTATCATACAATCTATTACGTTGCGAATAAAGTCTATTGAAAGGGAAGAGGCTTAAAATTAGCCGCTTTTTCCAACACGGACCCAACCCGCAACACCATCTCTTCATCAAAGGAGCGTCCCACCACTTGAAGCCCCAGGGGGAGACCCTCTGCGTCTAACCCAGCAGGCACTGAAATGGCCGGAAGTCCTGCGAGGCTGATGGGAACCGTGAAAATATCATTTAAATACATGGTAATGGGGTCTGTTTGCTTTTCTTCGATGCCGAAAGCTCCTGTGGGCGCTGAAGGTACCAGCAAGGCATCAACAGCCTGAAAAGCTTGGGTGTAGTCTTGAGCAATCTTGGCTCTCACTTTTTGAGCCTTGATATAGTACGCATCGTAATATCCGTGGGATAAAACGTAAGTGCCGATTAAAATGCGGCGCTTGACTTCTTTTCCAAAACCTTCTCCGCGGGTTAATGCATAAAGTTCATCCAAATTTTCTCCGGGCATCCGCTTTCCAAACCGCACGCCGTCATAACGGGATAGGTTGGAAGAAGCTTCCGCAGGGGCAATGATGTAATAAGCCGGCAAGGCATAGCTGGTGTGGGGAAGGGAAACCGAAACAATTTCAGCACCTGCTTGCTTGAGCCAGGCTTTTCCTTGTTCCCAAAGCTGCAGCAAAGGTTCTGACATACCTTCCAACAAAAATTCTTTGGGAATTCCAACTTTGAGCCCCTTGACACTCTGCCCCAGCGCCTTAGAAAAAGCCGGAACAGCGTGGGGTGAAGACGTCGCATCTTTTGGGTCGTG
>JBOFKH010000084.1:0-4585 GCA_051657225.1 Alphaproteobacteria bacterium | reverse complement strand
CGTTCTGTTTTTTCACGTTCTTCTTGCAACCAAGTTGAACATTTTTCTTGTTCCAGGTGCTTTTCAAGACTCATTTTTATTGCTGTTTGTTTGATCAGATGCTCTGCTTGAACCTTAACGTGTTCCAAACGCTCACAGGCTTGCCGGTTCAAAATTTCTGCATGGGTCTGTAAGGTTGAAGCCTTCGCCAACAGCTGTTCTATGTGCTTTCTGCGTTTTTCAAAAATCATCGAAAAACGAGGAACAAACCAAACATGCAGGACAACCCACAAAAAGAAAAAGCTGATCAAAAGCCAAAAAAGTTGCCCTGGATAGGTTGAAACATCAAGCTGAGGCATATTTATACGCTGTCCTAACGAGTATCCTTCAATGCGCGCGGTCTAAGCCGAACAGCATCCTATTTAAAGAGGATTAAAAAGGCAATTAACAGCGCAAACAAAGCAACGGCTTCTGTTAGCGCAAAACCCAAAATTCCTATGGGGAAAACTTGGTCTTTTATGGCAGGATTTCTCGCAATTGCATTAATTAAGGTGGAAAAAATTTGCCCAATCCCCAGGCCTACGCCCAGCAACGCAAAAACTGCCAGCCCCGCTCCAATCATCCTTGCTGCTTCGACATCCATACTTTTCTTCCTTCCATTTTTATACAACATCACCACACGATTTAATGTAAGTAAAGCGCGTCATGAAGGTAAAGACAAGTTAAAATTATAAAAACATAGGCTTGTAAAAAAGCTACCAAAATTTCAAAGGCTGTCAAGGCAATGCTCACAAAAAGAGGGGCTACTCCCAAAAATCCCAGAGAAACAGTAAAACCAGCAAAAACTTTCAGCATAGTGTGTCCCGCCATCATATTCGCAAAAAGCCGAATCGCAAGGCTGACAGGCCTAGATAAATAAGACAAAAGCTCAATGGGGATGATGAAGGGTGCCATCCAAACAGGCGTTCCTTTGGGCAGAAACAATTTCAAAAAATAAGCCCCATGGCGGATGATTCCAATGCCTGTTACAAGCATAAATACAAGCATCGCAAGGGCAAAGGTTGTGATGATATGGCTGGTAAAGGTGAAGCTATAGGGAAGCATGCCTAACATATTCCCCAACAAAATGAAGAGAAAAAGAGCCAAGACAAAGGGGAAAAAAGGGCGTCCCTTTTGCCCTGTTGTCTCGTCTAACAACGTTAAAATGGATTCATACACCCATTCAGCAACATTTTGAACGCCTCTTGGAACGAGAGAATCTCGCAAACCTCCCCAGGCAAAAAAAACGAGTGTAACACAACATGCTAACACCATCATCAAAGATGCATTAGAAAAAGATAGATCGATCCCCGCCACATGAAGTGGTACCAATGGTTTGATCAAAAATTGTTGTAAGGGGCTTGCTGCCACGCTCAAATTCCTCCCGTTCATGTTGTCTGGCACTTGTAACAGACAATCCATCGTTATTTTTATAAAGAAAAAGCAAAAGGTTGGGAAGGCATTTTTTTTATTACTTTCCATAATATATATTATGCGTTTTAAAAGTTTTGTCTCTTGTCCCCATGGCTGAGTTGCTTATAAAAAAGATTTTTTTTGACTTTAGAGTCTTTTTATCCTAATTTTTTTGAAGAAAATTTCATCAATTTGATAAAAATAATTACACTATGACCCAAGACATAAAAAATACCTCCCAACGGAAAGTTCTGTTTCTTATTCTTGGCTTAGTGCTGGGGTTTTGTTCCCTTTCTTATGGTCTGTATTACGCCTTATTTGGATCCAGCTACATCTCCACTGACAACGCTTATGTGGGTGCTGAAGTCATACACATCACGCCTTCTCTCACGGGAACAGTTCAAAAAATTAACTGTAAGGATACGGACTGGGTAAAGGCAGGGGATCCTCTTGTTATGCTGGATCCTCTTGATTTTCAGCTTGCCCTGGCCAGCGCACAGGCAGATCTTGGAAAAGCTCAAGTAGACTTTGAGGGATCAAAGGCTGACTATGAACGCCGTCTCGTTCTCCAAAAATCAAACTCTGTTTCTGAAGAAGACGTGAGAACGACCCGAAATGCTTTCAGAGTTTCCCAAGCGCTTCTTGGAAAAGCTGAAGTCGCTGTTCAACAAGCTAAAGTTGAGCTGGCACGCACCACCCTCACCGCTCCTGTTCAAGGGATTGTTGCGAAACGCCAAGTTCAATTGGGCCAGCGGGTACAAGCTGGCACGCCTTTAATGGCAATTGTTCCCATGGATCAAGTTTATGTGAACGCCAATTTTAAAGAAAGCCAAATGCGAGATATTCAAATAGGCCAGCCCGTTGAGCTGATCTCTGATGTTTATGGCAGCTCGGTGGTGTTTCATGGAACTGTTACAGGCATTTCGGGAGGAACGGGATCTGCTTTTGCTTTAATTCCAGCTCAAAACGCGACCGGAAATTGGGTAAAAGTGGTTCAACGTCTCCCAGTTCGTATAGCGCTTAACCCCCAAGAGCTGAAACAACATCCGTTGCAAATGGGTCTTTCCATGAAAGTAACGGTTCATATTTCAAAAAATAAATGAATAATTCAGAACCCCACGCGCTTCAGGGGCGCCAATTGATTGTGAGCGCCCTGCTTTTGGCGCTTGCAAATTTTATCGTGGTACTGGACATGACCATCGCAAACGTGTCCATTCCACACATTGCCGGAGGGCTCGCTATTTCCTTCAATGAAGGCACCTATGTGATTTCTTCCTATGCCGTGGCGGAAGCCTTGACCGTCCCGTTGACGGGGTGGCTTGCCAATCGATTTGGCATGTTACGGGTTTTTACGGTTTGTATGCTCTTGTTTGGGGTCTGTTCTTTCCTGTGTGGGTTGTCTCAAAACCTGGGGATGCTTTTGACGGGCAGAGTTTTACAAGGGCTCGTGGGAGGTCCTCTGATGCCTCTGTCCCAGACTTTGTTAATGCGAATCTTTCCAAAGGAAAAGCAGGGAGCCGCGCTTGGATTATGGGGTATGACGACGCTGGTGGCGCCGATCCTTGGGCCTATAGCTGGCGGGTATATCTGTGATAATTGGGGATGGACTTTCATTTTTTTCATCAATATTCCCATTGCCCTTGTATGCAGCCTCACCATCCTTCGATTGATGCGTCAATTTGAAACCCCCACCTCTGCAGATAAAATTGATTACGTTGGCCTCGGTCTGATGGTGGTATGCGTGACGTGCATTCAGCTGATGCTGGACGAAGGCAAGCGGTATGATTGGTTTGAGTCGATTGAAGTATGGACGCTTCTGATTCTTGGATTGATCAGCTTTGCCTGTTTTATGATTTGGGAGCTTACCCAAGAACACCCGATTATTGACCTGCGCATTTTTCGGCATCGTGGCTATGCGGCAAGTGTATTTGCAATCAGCCTCGCCTTCGCAGCCTTTTTTGGCTCAGTGGTTTTAACTCCCCTTTGGTTGCAAGGGACGATGGGTTATACGGCCACAGCCTCTGGGATCACGGTAGCAGCCATGGGAATTTTAGCTGTCTTTGCTGCCCCCTTTGCAGGTCAATTTTCCCAAACATACGACCCTCGAATGCTTGCATTCCTGGGCGTAGCGTGGCTGGGAGCTATCACGTTTTTAAGATCTTTCAGCTCAACAGAGATGAGCCAGTTCCAGATTATGTTACCCTTGCTTGCCCAAGGTGTTGGGATACCTTTTTTCTTTATTCCCCTTACCTCTCTGGCTCTTGCATCTGTTGAACCGAGGGAAATGGCGTCGGCTGCAGGGCTTATGAATTTTGTCCGGACGCTCTCAGGGGCGGCAGCGACTTCTGTTGTCGTCACCGTCTGGGAAAATCAAACGACGGCTTATCGGACGGACCTCGTCGGGCAAATGGCCTCACCTTTTCAGCTTGCTTCCATCTTTGGAGACGTAAGCGAAGCTGGCCAAACGGCAGCCACCCATGTGCTCGATGCCCTGCTCCAGTCCCAAGCTGTCATGCTTGCCATGAACCACATTTTTTTAGTTTCTAGCGGTGCTTTTATGCTCGCTGCTGCTTGTATATGGATTGCTGCTAAACCCACTCCTCGCACCTAAAAAGACGGGAATCCAGCAACCACAAAAATTAAGAGGGCGTAACCTGATGCTTGCCGACACGCTCAATCTCCCAATGCAGGGCGATGCCTGTTGTTTCCAAAACACGCTTGCGAACCAATTCCCCAAGATCTTCTAAATCTTGAGCTGTTGCATTGCCGGTGTTGATCATAAAATTACAATGTTTATCGGACATTTGGGCTCCTCCAACGCGCAACCCGCGACACCCTGCCGCATCGATAAGTTTCCACGCTTGCTCCCCAGGTGGGTTGGTGAAGGTGCTTCCGCCGGTACGTTCCCGAACCGGCTGGGTGCTTTCGCGCTTTTCCAGAAAAACCCGGACGGTCTCAGCGATGGTTTCTGGAGAGGCTGCTGTCCCTTGAAGGCGTGCGCCAACAAAAATCCAGTCTTTTGGAAGCGCACACGCGCGGTACCCATAGCCCAGCTCTTGAGGTGTTAAATGGTGAAGCTTACCTTTGGGGTCCACAACCTGGGCAGCCACCACACAGTCCTTCATTTCTTTCCCATAGGCGCCTGCATTCATGC
>JBOFKH010000083.1:0-1980 GCA_051657225.1 Alphaproteobacteria bacterium | reverse complement strand
GGTGACTGCGATTGCAGCGACTGCAGCAGTTGGGAACTTGGTATTGACGCTGTTCGCGAGGATTGTAATTACTCCCCCCACATTAGTTGCAGCCAACGTAAGCTCGAAGCCTGCGTTAGAGCCTGCAACTGAACAGTTATAAGACCCCATCAATTTGATAGAGAGGGTAGAGCGCTCAGCTAAACGAAGTCTGAAGCCTTGCTGCCCATCGATGAACAGTTCAGTAGCCGTAGCACCAGCAGTAGCTGCCATGTTAGCAGGACGCATGGTGAACCATTGGCGTTTGTTGCTAGATTCAGGGTACGCCTGGGTAGCAAACTCAGCAGCCAGGGCTGCACCTGCAACACCAGCAACGGTAGAAGACTTGTCGGCAATAGAGTAGATAGGACGAGTAGCCATTTTGGGGGAATCCTTAGTAGTTGGTTTGACGTGCGGACTGTCTGCGTTGCAGCCTACCGAACAGGCTAGTAGCCATATCAGTTTGCTGTTGCCTAGCATCCGCGTACTGGGCTTGACCGGCAGATGCAGCGTTACGTAGTAGCTCAGCCTGCGCGCTACTCGCATCACGTGCGCGTGCTAGCTCTTCAGCTGACTGCTCGGATAGCTCACGCTGTCGTTGCAGTTGCTGCTGAAGTTCAGACATTACGCTAGATGAGGTTTGCGCGTTTGCGCCGAATTGCGCGGTCATGTTGTCGCTCTGCTTCTGGTACTGCGCTTGCATCGTCTTCAGCTGCTCCTGTAACTGGCTCATCAGTTGCTGCTGTTCCGGTGTCTGTTGCGGTGCCTGCATCGGTTTGGGGGATGCTGCGTAGACGGTCTGAGTCTTTGGTCTCTTGCCCATGGTTGGTAACCTTAGCTGCAAATACGCGAACAAAGCTCCCCACATCAATCGCATCGTAGGGCAGCTCTAAGTTGAAATTCTCCCCCACAGTAATATCTGCGAGGAGGATAGCCGGTCGTTCCCCCACAGGAAGAGCACCGTAATACTCAAAGTGGGCGGTTGTCCCGTGGTAGGACTGTAGCCTGTAGATAGACATTGGTGGGTCTCCGTAGAGGGTTGTTGTAACGGCTCAAGCCTGGAACCCTGACTGAGCGCTTGTCTCTAATGATATGTCGGGGCGTCAGCATTATACTCCAAGGTACGGGTTATCTGCCTGGGTAGCTTTTTAAATAGCTTGTACAGCGCGAAGTCACGGTTAGTTAAGGCTGCACGGTTGTGGGCGTTAATGGAATCCCAGTAAGCGCACAACCCAAGGTTAAGTTCAACATCCCCCCCAAAAAGAAATCCCCCCAGTGCCTCTGCCTTTTGTTGGGGCACAAGCACTGTGGGGGCACCCTGAAACTCGTGTGAGTAATCATAGGTTGGGAGTACGATGTCCCGAGGTAAGACCAGTTTCAGTGTGTCACGCCCTAACCATTCACGCAACCTTACTATACGCTTGGGAACGTCAGGTTTAGCCCAGTGAGCTTGAACTGTAAACGGTTTGGTTTGAGCTGTAGCAACTGCGGTATGCTCCCAGCGCACGAACCGGGTCAAATACCCATGGTAGTTACCTTTGCGTAAATCCCCCCCAAAAAGTCTCCAGTTCTCCAGAGCCAGGGCTTGACCCCGAACTGTGTGCTCCAGGGTATAGAACTTAGCTAAGGGCGTATCATCAGGTCCGAACATCAGCACAAAGCATGGGTTATCACCTGGGACCCTAGCTACTGTAGTAGCCCCCCAACGAGAAGGATGCAGGTAATGTTGGGGGTCTAGGACCTCCCGGTAGAAGTGCATGTAGCGTTCAAGTGGGGGTAGTTGAACCTCAAGCAATTGGGCAAAATCCATCGGTGCAGGCATTTGCCTGTGGCTTGGCTGGTAGTACTGAGGGTTGTTCAAGTACCAGGGGCGTGTTACGCGCTTGGCGCATTCTGCGTTCATGATATTGTTGGGGGGTTAATCGTAGGTGCTCGTAGGGGTACTCGTTAACATCCCCCATA
>JBOFKH010000082.1:0-2366 GCA_051657225.1 Alphaproteobacteria bacterium | reverse complement strand
TGTTTCCGAAGTTCTATATTCTCGGATTCTTTCTTCTCTGCCTCCTGTGGAACATTTTTCTTAAGCAGTTCAAACCCGGTTGAGCCTAAATACTTGTCAGATAGTTCAATCTGTTTGGCAAGCCCTGAACGAGTTTGCTTTGTTGTTTCAATTAAATCTGCATTTTCTGATGTTTTTGCTTCATATTCATTTATGTCAAGATCTGCCCTCCCCCTTGAAGTCCTTGCTGCATTTAATGCCTTTGTTAACTCTATTTGTTTAAGAGTAATTAAATTAAAGCTTGAGACAGCATTCTGTAATGCCGTAAAAGCACTCCCAGTACCACCAAGAGTATCGATAAGCTGTTTTAGTTCATCAATTTGCTTTTGGATTGTTCCATCTTTGTCTAGTTTTCTTAGATTTTCTGGAGTTGCTTCTAAAACCTCCTTCTCTGCCTGTAATTTTTGACGAATTGAATCAACGTCTTCTTGAATAATAGACTTGTTTCTATCAACCTTGCCAGCGTCAAAATCGGCTTTACTGACAATTTGTTTTTCTTCTTTAATCGCTTTTACGTATTCCTGCGCACGCTTTTTAGTCGCTTCTAGTCTTGGGTCTTTGGCAACTCTTTGAGCACTTTCTAATATTCGTTGGTTGCTTCTTTGTTCTTCAGTCTTAAAGAAATTATTTGAAATTAAATCATCTGGGTTGCCACCAGTCGCTAATTCTGCGGCCCGCCCATAGGAATCTATTGCTCCTTTAAAGTCAAATGTTAGAGCTTTGCCAAATCCACCCAATATGTTTTGGCTAATTCCTTTGCCTCGTTCTGGGTCGAGATAACCTAAGCCTTTGGATTCAGTTTTATTTCGTTTCGCTTCTTCTTCATTAATTTCTTGAATACGTTTTTTAGTTATTTCAAGTGTTTTATTAAATTCTTGATATTTCTCGTTTCCTGTAAATCGTTCTTGAATAATTTGGATTCCGGTTAAGCCTGCTTGAATTGCAACAGTACCTGCCACGATGGGAGCGATGCTTGTTGCTAATGCAGCAAGGCCACCACCCGTCGCAAAGTTTTTGATGTTTTGAACGGCAACGCCGATCCTGGGAACACCAACAGTGCCAAGCAATGCACCCGAACCTGATTTAATGGCGACTAGTTGCTCTGCCAATGCAAATTGAGTTAAGGCGATCGCCCCTTTTGCTAGTGCGGCAACTAAACCTACATTAATTAATGCCGTGAATTTATCAATGTTGTTGGCGGCAAAATCTAATGTACTGCTAGCCAGCTTTAATCCGGTTGAGACGAGCGGTAATGAACGTTCGCCAAGCTCCTCTCGTAGCTTTTGAGCAGCGTTAATGGTTTTATTCTCTAAGCCCTGAAGCGAATCCCCGGCTGCGATCGCTGCACCGCCCAACTCAAGTTTTAGCTGTCTAGCATATTTTGGTAAAAAGTCTTGTGAAAGAACCGCTCCTTGCTCTAGCTGTTTGTTAAATTCTTGAGTAGTCACTCCAGCCGCTCGTGCCGCGAGCGTAAACGAAAATCCTAATTCACCTAATTGTTGACGTAATTCCTCAGCCTGGACAGTTCCTTTCCCTGCAATTTGATTGAATGCTAAAAATGCTCTTTGCTGCTGTTCTTGATTTAATTGAAATGCAGCAATACCTGTTGATACACCTTGGAAAACAGGCGTAACCTCACCTTCTAGAGGAGTGTTCTTCGACTGAATCGATAGAGATTTAATCGCATTTCTAGATTCGTCTAATCTTGTGCCCAGTCGATCTGATTGTTTTTCAGCTTCTGCTAATGCGCTTGTGTCACCTGTCGCAAATCTTGTAACAACTCTGGCTGTTTCTAATTTTTTGATTGCTTCATATGTCGCGCCAGCTTGTTGCCTGAGAGTATCAAACAATTGAAATCCAACAAATCCAGCTCCAGCCGCTAATGCAATTCCTTTTATGCCCCCTGTAATTTGGCCAAAGATCGGTAACTCTTCCTCTAGTGCCTTAAACTGCGATCGCAATCCCTGGAATAGTCCGCCAAAAAGTTCAGGTAGTGTCCCCAATCTTTTTTTGAAGTTTTCTGGGATTCTGTCAACAAGTTCACGGCTAGCACGATCAACGAATTTAGCGCCCTGATTAATCCCTTTCCCTACTGAATCTCCCATCCTCAACCCAGATTCAAAGGCTTTTTGTTTGGCTGTGCGGTCATCTAGTGCTGGAATTTCTTGGGTTCGTTTTTGCGATCGCGTGTAACCCGAATAAAATTCGTTTAGTTCATTGTCTCTATTTGTAGCCGCTCTTATCTCGGCTGACGGCAAAGCTAATGGTCCTTCTTGTCTAGGCTGAGCTTGACGCTGAGGTCGGACATAATCAGTTTCTGAGAAAGG
>JBOFKH010000081.1:0-1045 GCA_051657225.1 Alphaproteobacteria bacterium | reverse complement strand
CACAAAGGACCCATGCCTGGAATTTTCGCCAATAAACGGTGTAATTTTAACCGAACAGAGGTTTTCTTTGAAAAGAAAAAAAGCCCGACGCCTGTTCCACAAAACCCTCCAAAGACGGTTGCCCAAAAAGATCGCTCTTCATAAAAAGAGATCAAAAGTTTTGTCTCCCAAGAGGGAACAAAATGGCATGCTTCAAAAAAATCAATAAAAGGGGGCACAAGGTAGAAAAAAAGGGTTACAAACACACATCCCAAAACCGTTGCCAAGAGCCAAGGATATCGAAAAGCCTTTTCTAAACGCTTGCGCGTATTATTTTGTTGATGGAGGATCTGAATCATGGTTTGCAAGACCGTTTCTAAGTTTCCTGATTTTTCCCCTGCAATAACCAAGCTGATCAAAACAGGTCCCATAAAAGGAGCTTGTTTTTGAAGCGCCTCTGAAAAAAGGGCCCCTTGTTGAATATCATGGAGCAGGTTGACAATGATGCTTTGGAAAAATCCATGAAAAACAGATTGCATCTCGTTTAGCGCGTGGCTTATAGAAAGCCCTGCCTTTAAAAAATAGTAGAGATAACTGCAAAACGAAACAAGATCTTGATGCTGATGTTTAGGGCTGCGAGCAGTAAAATTTTTTTTAAACCAGGACTCGTGCCATGAAATTAATTCCAGACCTTTTTCTTGCAGTTTCAACAAAAAATCGTTGGCAGAAGGCGCGAAAATAGTCCCTTTCAAAACATTGCCCTGCTTATTAAAAGCGCGATAACAATAGACGTTCATGACACAACCTCCGGCATGATTTGAGGAAGCCCCACCACGCGTTTCACTTCATCAAGGCTCGTCAACCCTTTGATGGCAAGCTCTATCCCCTCTTCAGCAAGTGTCTTGAAACCTTTGCTTTTGGCGTGATTTTTAATAGCCTGCCTTGGAACTTTATCCATTAAAAAGCCATCTAACGTTTCATCAAAAACTAAAACCTCCGCCAAGGCTGCCCGCTGGCGATACCCTTTTCCCTGACATTGGGGGCACCCTTGGGGACGATAGAGTTT
>JBOFKH010000080.1:0-1927 GCA_051657225.1 Alphaproteobacteria bacterium | reverse complement strand
AAGGAGGCTGCGTGAGCCACCCTGCTTCCATGCTTGTGACGCTTTTAACCCCTGACAGGCTCGTGCTTGAAGATTACCCCGCAACCTCTCTGGCTATCCCTGGAGAAGAACGCGAACTGGGGATTTTCCCCAAGCATACACCCATGTTGTTGACGCTTAAAACGGGTCTTTTAACGATTCATGCTGAAACTGAAACCCTGCGTTATTCAATCTCAGACGGATTTGCAGACGTCCTCCCTGATCGCGTTACGCTTCTTGTCTCAAAAGCCCAGGCAAGCCCAAAAAGCTGAACATTGCAGTGATTAAGGGTGCCAAAATATCCTGAGAAATAGACTTCTTTCGAAACCACTTTTAGGGACTGAGGGGCAGGAACTAACGGAGCGCAAGACCGGAGTGTACTTGCAGTACATGAGGATCTGAGCACAGATATAACCCTTAGTGACACACCCATCAGCTCATAAAAGGAAGTATCGAGAGAGTCTAATGTAAAAAATCTTAAAATGTGGATTGACCCAGGAGACAGATCCTTTTATGCTTCTGGGATCATTGGATGAGAAAAATTTTCTTCTTATCAAAGGGCGCTTAGCTCAGGTGGTAGAGCATCTGACTTTTAATCAGGTGGTCGAAGGTTCGAATCCTTCAGCGCCCACCACTTATTTTCCAGAGTTACTTAGTCCTCTCGATTTTTAATCGCAGCCATTCCTTGACAAACGCTTCTGTTTTAGACATTTTTGAGGGGATTAGTTGGGTTTAGCTTAGAACGGTTTTTTTAAAAGATAAATAGGACTTGGCATAACCAAAAAAGGAATAAACGTGGTTGATGGACCTGTGACGCGTTCTGGAAAGAAACCTCCCAAGGTGAGTCAGTCTCTTAAGACTAACTCAACGGACACTGCTGGAGAGGATTGCGTCCAACGGCGAGATTTTTTGGCGCTCACAGCCTGTACAGTGGGTGCTGTTGGGGTGGCTAGCTTTTTATGGCCTTTTGTGGACAGCATGAATCCGGCAGCAGACGTTTCGTCCCTCTCAACCCTTGATGTGGATCTTTCTGGAGTAAAACCAGGTCAAGGTATCACCGTGATGTGGCGGGGGAGCCCAGTTTTTATCCGGCACCGTACCCCGGAGGAGATTCGTCAGGAAACAAACGTTTCACTCGGTGAGCTTCTCGATCCTGAGCCAGATGGGCAACGCATCCGCAAAGATAAGCCCCAGTGGCTGGTGGTGGTGGGCATTTGCACCCATCTGGGTTGCGTTCCAACGGGCCAAAAATCCACCGAGCAGCGGGGCGCTTATGGCGGTTGGCGCTGTCCTTGCCATGGTTCTGAATATGATGTTTCAGGTCGGGTGCGGCGTGGGCCGGCCCCTAAAAATCTGCCTATTCCGCCTTATGTTTTTCTGGATGAGAAGACCCTTCGCCTGGGCCAAACGGAGGTGGCGTGATGGCTGAAAAGCAACCTCCTGCGAGCACTCAGAAGCCTTCAATTCGAAACTGGATTGATGAACGGCTCCCGGTTTTCACGTTCATCAACCATGAATTGAGAGATTACCAAACCCCTAAAAACCTCAATTATTGGTGGAATTTTGGCTCCCTTGCGGGCATCATTCTGGTGGTGATGATCCTTTCAGGGCTTTTTTTAGCCATGTCCTACACACCCCATGTACAGCACGCTTTTGATAGCGTGGAACGGATTATGCGGGATGTAAATTTTGGTTGGCTCATCCGCTATGTGCACATGAACGGGGCCTCGATGTTTTTCATCGTGGTTTATATTCATTTGTTTCG
Organism: Alphaproteobacteria bacterium; assembly: GCA_051657225.1. Taxonomy (GTDB): domain Bacteria; phylum Pseudomonadota; class Alphaproteobacteria; order Holosporales; family JBOFFI01; genus JBOFFI01. The sequence continues at coordinate 144 of JBOFKH010000080.1, read as the reverse complement.
GGGCCTTTATTATGGTTCCTATAAATCGCCTCGAGAGATTTTGTGGATCTTAGGGGTAGTGATTTTGCTGCTCATGATGGCGACGGCTTTTATGGGCTATGTTTTACCGTGGGGGCACATGAGCTTGTGGGGAGCGACAGTCAT
>JBOFKH010000079.1:0-1352 GCA_051657225.1 Alphaproteobacteria bacterium | reverse complement strand
GCCTCAGCTTTGGCAGCCTTGGCGACGGCCAGTTGGTCAGCCAGCGCTTGAAGGGAGGCGATTTCGTCGTCGGCGATTTCATCACCTTCGTTCGCTTCTTCTTTGCGCTTCTGGGCCTTTTTCAGCAACTGCTGAATCTGGGCAGTCAGGTCGAACGGGCGGAAAGGAGCCTCGGGCTTGAGGTCAGTCCAAAGAGTATCCAGCATGGTCTGGCACAGGTCGGACTCTTCGAACTGCTCGACACGCTTGCCAGCGGCGAACACGAACTCCTTTTTCTTCTCGTTATAGTTGACCGGCGCAAAGCGCAGGACGTATTCCTTGGCGGCGTTGGTACGAGCACCAGCCGGCAGGGCATCAACAGCGTCAGTGATAACAGCGATGTTACCGTGCTGATGAAGGTGAGCGCAGGAGCTGGCCAGCATGATTTGGATGGCTTGGTCAAGAGCCTTGCCGCTTGCCTTGGTGTTCTTAACGAAGGCTTTCAGGTCAGCGGTGCCACGGATCAGGTCATTCTTGTTCATCTTGTGTTCCTTTTGGAGTGGGTTGATTACAATCAAACGCTGTCAGTATTAACAACGCTTGAGTGTAACAGCAGGGACGTTTGTCGCATCGGACAACCTGCTTGTTACTCCAGACAACCTAGTGGTTGCAGCCCAGTATTTCTCTCTGGTGCCTAGCTCTTTACATCGGAGCCGCCTAATTTTCCCCGTCACGCTGGGGAGGATGTGGCACATCCCTCGACTACTCGCATATGCTTTCATCTCTTTTCGACCTTTAGTTTCGGCGCATGGTCTCAGCGAGCCGACCTAGTTTAGAGTCCTAGCGTGGACTACAGTTCATCGCAGTATCCAGAGGGAGAGACCGATTCGCGCCGCCGTAGCGTACACTTAGCGAGGGACTCAATTTCCGGTAAACCACTTCTCCGCCGCTGGTAGCCAGTTAGATTTTGCTAACTGTTGCGCCTAGACGCTGCCCCAACTTACATTGTTAAGGTTGATTCTGTCAGCCTAGTGAATTAACACCGGTCATAACCACAACCTCAACTCCCTGTCATACCCACTCTAACGTCCTGTCAAGTGGTGGTGCTATCTTAACCGAGGTTAATCAAGCTGTCAAGCCTTTTATTCTCATGCTTAGGAGCCGATTTGTCTTAGGGCTACTGATTGCTAAACGCCTCGCCAGTGCGACCCTTGTTACCTTAATGTCGGGAGAGTTACCACAAGGTGCTAATCGCTACCTCTCCCCTCTATCTTGGCACCTATCATACCAGCTTAACGCTGATTGTCAAGGCTTTTCTTTCCGGCTAGTGAGTAGCGAACCACTCTCTAACATGCTGCGAATCTTATCAAACT
>JBOFKH010000078.1:0-2440 GCA_051657225.1 Alphaproteobacteria bacterium | reverse complement strand
ATAACTTTAAGACTTTTTTCTTGACGTCAGGTTAGTCTGAACTATCTTGAAAGGCAACCTTTGATAACTGTTGATCAGAAATGATGAGAAGATTTGACGCCTCCTTTTTAAATGCCCCTGCGGAACCAAGCCTCCAGCCCTTAATTGGGTATGTTAAGGGAGATTTGGAGCGGGTGAATTTATTGACTGCAAAAGAAATCCAAAGCCCGGTTCCAAAGATTCCAGCCGTCGCGCTCCATATCTTGAGTGCTCGTGGCAAGCAGGTGCGGGTTCTTTTGACCCTTGCTTGCGCCCATGTGTGTGGCTATACGGGGGATCGTCATATCCAGCTTGCCACCGCCATGGATTTGATCCAAACCGCGACCCTCCTCCACGACGACGTGGTAGACGAAAGCCCCTTGAGGCGAGGGATCCCAGCGGCCCACACATTGTTTGGTAATACGGCCAGTGTGCTGGTGGGAGATTTTCTTTTAACCCGTGCCTTTGACCTGGTGATCCAAGTGCAATCCTGGGATATCATGCAGTTGCTCAACCATATGACCTCACGCCTCACCCAAGGCGAGATTATGGAAATAGATTTTTTGCAAAATTTAGACGTGACCCAAGAACAGTATCTGGAGATGGTTTCTTCCAAAACCGCTTGCTTTTTTTCAGCGGCCTGTGAACTAGGAGGGCTTTTAACCCATCAGCCTCCTGCGCTTCAGCAAGCGCTCCACCAATTTGGTTTTTCATTGGGAATGGCATTTCAGCTAGTAGACGATGCTCTGGATTATATCGCAGATCCTGAAACCCTTGGAAAAAAGGTGGGCCAAGATTTTTTTGAAGGCAAGGTGACGTTGCCAGCTCTGTTAGCCTATCAGCAGGGAACTCCAGCCCAACGAACCCATTGGGAGATGCTTTTCCAACAAGCAACCCGAACAGAAGAAGATCTCAAGCACGCCCAAAGCTACTTACAAGACCAACAAAGCCTGGAACAAGTTTTTGGTAAGGCAGAGGAATATATTAGACTTTCTCTAGACGCCTTGGAGAGCTTTCCCTCTTCCCCCCTTCGGCAAGCCTTGGAAGAAGCGGCTCATTTCACAGTGCGGCGGGGATTTTAGAAAAAAAGAGCGCCTTCCGGGAAGACGCTCCTCCTGTGCTTTTGTTTAGTGAAAAAATTTCGCGGGAAGCTCAACCACCTTCATAAGATATTTTCTTAACGTCATCAAAATAGATAACGTCGAAAATTTCTCTGAAATTGAGCCAAACATACCGCCAAGCTTCGCCTTAACGGCGCCTGTTGTTTCTGTTAGGGTGTCTAAGCTTGGTAGGTGATTTCGGACGCTTGCTGTGAAAGCGCCAGCCTTACCTGTTACATCTTCCAAACTTGGCAGACGATCGCGAACCCCCGCAGTGAAAGCGCCAACCTTACCTGTTACCTTATCCATACCCAGTACAGGCATAGAAGGGGTAAAAGCCTTCAACCTGGATACAACGCCTGCTGATTTATCGCTACTGTCTTCACCGTGGGGAAAGAGCGTGTGGTGGGAAACTGCATGAAAAGCCTGGCTAGCTCCGCCTGGGAGACCATCCATCCAACTAGCAAACCCGTGGGTTGAAACCCCCAAAGCCACCACAAAACAACATACCTTGAATAAATTACGCATAAAAACCTTCTCCTGTCCTGTAATCCAATTATTAATTAGCGTTAAAACATTTTCAGATCATCCAGGCTTCTAAGCAAACCTTTATAACTGAAGTTTGCCTGAAAAAGCTTGTTCACTTTCGTGTTTTACCGTCTAATCATACTGTTTTTTTGAATGACCTTGAAGAATTTGGGCTTAACGCTTTCTTTTTCTGTTTTTTTTATGGAAAAAGGGTGCCTTTTTTGCCTATGACAGAAGCATTTTTGCTACTCACCCATAGGAAATTCCATGCCGCAGCCTTTTTTGCAGGCCTCTTTCAATCGTTTATCGTCTTCTTTGATGAAAGGGTAAAAAGCCCCGTCCATGGCTGTGCTGCAAACAACCTCACAAAGAACGTAGGCATCCATTGGTTTTTTTTGGGAAGAGAGAATCGCTTCTTCGAGATAGTCTATAACGGTTTTGCCGTCTTCAAACTTCCCTTCCTCTTCTTGAAAGCCAGCTTTAATTCTGCTGCTTACGCAAACGCTTTTGGAAAAGCCAACTTCAGTTCCCGAGCAAAAGATATGGCACAGGGAGAAAAGAACTTTGTTTTGGCAGTGGTTGTTTTGTAAAGAAGCGCACATTTTTCCCCTTGAACAAATGAGGTCTTGTTTGCGCTTGAGAGGCACATCTCGCATCACCTCTATGCGTATTTTGTTGACAAGCGCATCTGCTTCAATGGCCCATAAAGCGTGTTGAAAAAAACTACAATAAAACAATATAAGAACTGTTTGTCGAAAAAATTTGATCATGTTGCGGAGTCGCTTTTTTTTTTT
>JBOFKH010000077.1:0-5887 GCA_051657225.1 Alphaproteobacteria bacterium | reverse complement strand
GTTTTCCTCCGACAATGAAAATCGGAAGATTTATGTGTGCTTTTCGCCGGGGGGTAAGTGTGAACAGCTCATTTTAAACGCCATTTTTGAAGCCAAAACCAACATCTTTGTTCAAGCCTATGCCTTCACATCAAAGCCTGTTGCCCAAGCTTTGATGGATGCCTTTCAGCGAGGTGTCCATGTGCGTGTTTTGTGCGATAAAGGTCAATTTTCCATGAAGTATTCGGTTGTTCATCGCCTTCAATCTTGTGGGATAGAAGTTGTGCCAGATTTGGTGAGGGGGCTTGCCCATAATAAAATTCTCCTCATTGATGGCAAGCGCCTTCTTTTGGGATCTTACAATTTCACCCACGCGGCAAACCATGCAAATGCAGAGAATTTGCTATGCATTCAAGACCCAAAGCTTTATGAAATTTATTTGAAAAATTGGGAAAAGCGCTACCAAGAATCTAAAGACAAAATGTAGTGCCAATCCTCATGTTTAACTCTTCCCGTGGGCGCGTCCAAATCCTACAACCGCAGATTGCTTCATTGGACTCCTTACGGAATCTCTTTTGAGAGTTCTGGACGCATACCACCAACTTCCACGCAAAGAGCGCATATCAGCTGGTATAGTGCCTTCTGTTTTATCCAACTTTATGACGCCTTAATGCCTAACAACTCAACATCAAACACCAACGTCGCGTTAGGGGGAATGACCGGAGGAGCACCGCGAGCCCCGTAACCCAAAGCTGCTGGAAGCGTAAATTTTCGTCGCTCTCCCACTTTCATGGTGGCAACTCCTTCGTCCCATCCCTTGATCACTTGGCCAACGCCAAGCGTAAATTCAAAAGTATCGCCGCGGTCTCTTGAGGAGTCAAATTTCGTACCATCTTCTAATGTGCCGGTGTAGTGGACCACAACTTTGTCGCCTTTTTTAGGCAAATCCCCTGTGCCTTTTTTCAGCACTTCATACGTCAGGCCAGATTCAGTCTTGGTTATTTGCTCTGCTGTTGCGTGTTCTGACATCGCAAGTACTCCTATTAACGCAATGGTAAATTTTAACCGCATCTAATGAATCCCTATTATCTGATAGCTATTGCGTAGTTTGATTTTTTCACTCGGGTTTAGTCATACATGATTTGTTCAATTTGTACACGAAGAATTTTCAGGGGCAAGCTGAAACTTGCTGCATAAGGCACCACCCAATCACCGTTTTGCCATACGATTCCCTCAAGCTTTTATTCTTTTAAGCACTTTTTTCAAAAAAAATTCGAAAAACCTTTGAACAGGTAACGATTCGTTGTACGTTCCCTATATCAAGAGATAGAATTTTAGCTGCGAAGGTACGATGGCGCATACAATCGAAATCCGAGGGGCTCGGGAACATAACTTAAAAAATATTGATGTCACCCTGCCTCGGGAAAAGCTGGTGGTGATCACAGGGTTGAGTGGTTCAGGCAAATCTTCCCTTGCTTTTGATACCCTCTATGCCGAGGGGCAGCGGCGCTATGTGGAAAGCCTTTCTGCCTACGCGCGCCAGTTCCTTGAAATGATGAAAAAGCCAGATGTGGACAGCATCGAGGGGCTTTCCCCTGCCATTTCTATTGAGCAAAAAACCACCTCCAAGAATCCACGCTCCACCGTGGGGACGGTGACGGAGATTTATGATTATCTCCGGCTTCTTTTTGCCCGGGTGGGAGTTCCCTAGTCTCCGGCGACGGGGCTTCCCATTCAAGCTCAAGCAGTTTCCCAGATGGTAGACCGTTTGTTGGAATGGCCGGAGGGCACAAAGCTTTACCTGCTTGCTCCCTTGGTGAGGGGGCGCAAAGGGGAATATCGCAAGGAGCTGACGGATCTTCGCAAGCAAGGCTTTCAGCGGGTGATGATTGATGGTGTGCTCCATGAATTGGATCAGCTTCCCACGTTGGATAAGCAAAAAAAGCACACCATCGATGTGGTGGTGGACCGATTTGTGCTTTCTCCTGATAAAACCCAGCGTCTGGCAGAAGCCTTCGAAACAGCCATCAAGCTCAGCGATGGCCTCGCCTATGCAGAAAATCTTGAAACAGGGGAACGCCTCACTTTTTCTTCCCGTTTTTCCTGTCCTGTTTCAGGGTTTACCCTGGATGAAATTGAGCCGCGCCTCTTTTCGTTCAATAGTCCCTTCGGAGCTTGCCCCACCTGTGATGGGCTTGGGGTCCAAATTATATTTGATCCAGAAAAAATTGTTCCAGATCCTTCCCTTTCTTTAGCAGATGGTGCGATTGCACCTTGGGCGGGAGGCTTTTTCTTTTATTACCTCCAAACTCTGGAGGCTTTAAGCCATCACTATGGCTTTTCTTTGAAGGTGCCTTATCAAGACCTTCCCGAAAACGTTAAAAAGATCCTGTTGTATGGTTCTGGAACTGAATCTATCCAGATGAATATTCAAGATGAGTCCCGGAGCTATCGCTCTAAAAAGCCTTTCGAGGGGCTTATCCCATCCCTCGAGCGCCGTTGGAAAGAAAGCAACAAAGATAGTCAGCATGAAGAAAGTGGTCGCTATCAAACCAGCACACCTTGCAAGGCCTGCCAAAGCTATCGCCTGAAGCAAGAAGCCCTCGCGGTTAAAATTGCAGGTTTTCATATCGGTGAGGTGACAGTCCTCTCCATCCAACAAGCCTATGCTTGGTTTCAAGGGCTTGGGGAAAAATTAACACCCCAACAGCGGGAAATTGCCGTTCGGATCCTGAAGGAAATTTCAGAGCGCCTCGGGTTTTTGACAAGCGTCGGGCTGGGTTATCTGTCCCTTTCGCGTTCTTCAGGAACCCTTTCAGGGGGCGAAAGTCAACGTATTCGACTGGCTTCTCAGATTGGCTCGGGGCTGACAGGGGTGCTCTATGTGTTGGATGAGCCTTCCATCGGGCTTCACCAGCGGGATAATGATCGTTTGCTAGAAACCCTTAAGCGCTTGCGAGATTTAGGCAATACCGTAATTGTGGTGGAGCACGATGAAGATGCCATGCGCCAAGCGGATTATTTGGTGGATATGGGGCCCGGGGCAGGGCGTCATGGGGGGCAGATTGTGGCCCAGGGAACTCCCCAAGAGGTGATGGACAACCCCGAAAGCCTGACGGGGGCCTACTTAATTGGTAAAAGCCAGATTCCAGTGCCTTCAAAGCGTCGGCCAGGCCACGAGGGGAAATGTTTACATCTGGAAGGTGCCACAGCTCACAACTTAAAAGATGTGACGGTGGACTTCCCCCTCGGGCGACTGGTCTGCGTGACGGGGGTTTCTGGTGGCGGAAAGTCATCCCTGGTCATCGAGACCCTTTATAAAGCCCTTGCTCAGCTATTTTATAAAAACTCAGACAAACCAGGGGATTATAAGCTTCTTGAAGGCACCGAACATATCGATAAAATTATTGATATTGACCAGTCACCCATTGGGCGCACGCCGCGTTCGAATCCTGCTACCTATACAGGGGTGTTTACCCCCATTCGGGATTGGTTTGCGGCGTTGCCTGAAGCCAAAGCCAGGGGGTATAAAGCAAGCCGTTTCTCTTTTAATGTTAAAGGAGGGCGCTGCGAAGCTTGCGCAGGGGACGGCATGCTGAAGATTGAGATGCACTTCCTTCCAGACGTTTATGTGACGTGTGATGTGTGTCAGGGGAAGCGCTATAGCCGTGAGACCTTGGAGGTGCGCTTTAAGCAGAAATCCATCGCAGATGTGTTGGACATGACTGTTGATGAGGCCCTTGAATTTTTTGAGGCGATGCCGTCCATCCGGGACAAGCTTCAAACCCTCTCCAAAGTGGGGTTGGGCTACGTTCACGTGGGCCAGCACGCTACCACCCTCTCAGGGGGGGAGGCACAACGCATTAAATTGGCCAAGGAGCTCTCGAAACGGGCTACGGGACGCACGCTTTATATTTTGGATGAGCCCACTACTGGGCTTCATTTCGAGGATGTTAAAAAGCTTTTGGAGGTGCTTCACGCATTTGTTGACCAGGGGAATACAGTGTTGGTGATTGAGCACAATCTGGAGGTGATCAAAACCGCAGACTGGATTATTGATCTGGGCCCTGAAGGGGGAGACGAGGGGGGGCGCATTGTGGCCCAGGGGACGCCGGAGGCGGTGGCCAAAACGCCTGGAAGCTACACGGGCGCTTTCTTGAAACCCTATCTTTCCTAAATTTTACAAAAATCAGCTACAAACCAGTATGGTTCAGTGGTACCCTCTGGGGATCATAGCACAAAAATAAGGAGGCTATATGCCACGCATTCAAGGAATTCGAGGAAGGGAAATTTTAGATTCCCGTGGATTCCCCACCGTTGAAGTTGATGTGACCCTTGAGGGGGGAATCCGAGGGCGTGCCTGTGTCCCTTCGGGAGCTTCCACGGGAAGCCATGAAGCCCTGGAACGTCGGGATGGTGATATGCGACGTTACCAAGGCAAAGGCGTTTTACAGGTGCTACGCTCTATCCATGAGATCATTGCGCCGGTTTTGCAAGGCATGCCTGCCCATCAGCAAGCTTTGATAGACAAGACATTGATCAGTTTAGACGGAACGTCCCGCAAGACAAATCTGGGTGCCAACGCACTGTTGGGGGTGAGCCTTGCTTGCGCTAAGGCTGTGTCAATCTTCCTTAAAATTCCGGCCTATCAATGGATCGGTGGCATGGTAAGACAATTGCCAGTTCCTTTGATGAATATTTTGAACGGTGGCGCCCACACAAACAACCAGCTTGATTTTCAAGAATTTATGATTGTCCCCTGGGGAGCCACCTCGTTTCGCCAATCCCTTGAAATGGGAGCTTCTGTTTTCCACACCCTGAAACACCAGCTGGACAGAAGCGGACAGGGGACTCAGGTGGGAGACGAAGGAGGATTTGCTCCTGCATTTCGTTCCACCCGGGAGGCGTTGGATAGTTTGATGGAGGCGATTACTCAAGCCGGTTTTAAGCCTGGCAAAGACATCGCTTTGGCCCTGGATGTAGCAGCCTCAGAATTCCTTGAAGGGGGTGCGTATCACCTGAAGGGAGAAGGGAAAAAAGGGGATGCTGCTTGGTTGATTACTTATTATCAGGAGCTTGTTAAAGATTATCCCATCATCTCTCTTGAAGATGGCTTGGGAGAAGACGATTGGCAAGGATGGCAAGCCCTCACCCAAACCCTTGGAGATTCTGTTCAATTGGTTGGGGATGATGTGTTTGTAACCCACCAAAGCCGCCTCAAACAAGGTGTTGAGCAAGGGGTGGCCAACGCCATTCTGATCAAGCCTAACCAGGTAGGCACCCTCACAGAAACCCTGGATGTTGTGAAAGACGCCCAGCGGCATGGGTATGGCACCATCATGTCCCACCGCTCTGGAGAAACGGAAGATAGTTTTTTGGCGGATCTGGCTGTGGGGGCCCGTTGTTCCCAAATTAAAACGGGGTCGTTGGCCAGATCTGAGCGGCTTAGCAAGTATAATCAGCTGCTTCGCATTGAAGAAGAGATGGAAAAGCAAGCCATGTTTTGGGGGAAGCAAGCCTTTTCAGTAAGCCATCAATTTTAGGATGGATTTTATTTAAGGGGATGCCTCTTTGACGCCCTTCCTTTCTCTCAATTGTGTAAAAATTAACAAGATATTGTGTGTTGCAAAAAAAAACAGACTAGATATAGTGGTTTTTAGATTTTAAGAAGCGGGTAGTTTTTTTAAAAACGATGCGAGAGGAAAGCAAGATGCGGCAGGCAGGTCATCAAAAAAATCATCATCCTGAATCATTTTTTGAGGGGGTAGATCTTAGCCGAGACGCACTTTTGACAGATTTTGGGAAAAAAACCCTGGAGAACCAGTACCTCCTTCCAGGGGAATCTTATCAAGATTTGTTCCTCAGGGCGGCGCGAGCCTATGGGGATGATGAGGCCCATACGGCTCGA
>JBOFKH010000076.1:0-1132 GCA_051657225.1 Alphaproteobacteria bacterium | reverse complement strand
TTCCAGTTAGCATTGGTCTATCCCAAAAAGTGATGGACAAAATTGAATCACTTCCTGCCATCCAAAACAAAAAAATATCAAGATCTCAATTCATCAACGCTATCCTTTTGCATCGGCTAGAGCTAGGCGGGGGGTGTGTAACCGAAAGTGATATTGATGCGATCGTTGGGAAATTGTACGGTTAATTTTTGTAATTTTTGGAGGAATAAAATGAATCAGAAAATATGTGATGAAGTGACAACAAAAATCAATCAAAATATTGCAACAGAAGGTGATTATATTGCGCTGATTAAAGAGATTTATTCGCCATGCGAATGGGCAGTAGTGCCTTGTGTCGGTCTTTTTGAAAGTCATTTCGCAATGACTGGAGATTTACAAAAATCTTTTGACGCAGTGGCTGAAACATTTACACAGATAATAAGAGATTAGTTTTTTGTAATTTTTGGAGGAATAAAATGAAGTTTTTAAGTCGTAGAATTGTCAAAAATGATGCAAAATATTCTGAATGGATCAAGTCGCCCTGCGGGCTAAAGGCGGACGCTACGCGCAGCAAAACACCCTTGTCAACAGCAAAGCGAAGGGGTGTTAGTTTATGAGAAGTGTCATTCTCTGGATGTTGTGGATGATTTTTATTGCTTTTTCTCTCCCTGATTCAACTCCAGAGTGGCTGACGGGTATGCTTGCTGGAGGCGCAATTGTTGGAACCATCATTGGGTGGTTTTACAAGAAAGAAATTAAAAAAGTCGAAGAACTAAGGGAAAGGCTTAAAGAATCTGAGCCAAATTCCATATATCGGAATCTCGAAAACAAACAGCTTAAAAACAAAACCCTTACACACGTCAAAGCAATTCGGAGCTTCATCAAACAAAAGGAGCTAGACCAAACCCACTTGAATGTAATGGTTATGGCCCATGAGAACGATGAAAAAGGTCATCCAATGAGCCTTCATCAAAAAAACTATCGGGATAAGGGGTTTCATCTTGAATCAATGAGTTTAAGAAACGAACTCTGGGCACGGCTGCCCCTTTACTGTCGCTCAGGAGAACTGTGTCAACGAGAGGGGAGTTGCAACATGATCTACGAACAACCTCTTAACTTGACATTCATGGCTGTCATAGCCAATGACTTAGAA
>JBOFKH010000075.1:0-2085 GCA_051657225.1 Alphaproteobacteria bacterium | reverse complement strand
CGACTACACAGCTACGCAAATCACTAATGCCCCCGCTGGAAACATTGCAGCAGTCACGGTGCAGGCAGCACTGAACGAATTGGACACAGAGAAACAAGGAAAGAGTCTCACTGGATACACCATTGCAACCGCAATTTCTGCAATTAATCCAGCAGATACTGTGCTTGCTGCTCTAGGCAAACTTGAATACAAAATAGGACAAAGACTCAAAGCCACAGGTGCGCAAATCTCAACAAGCAACGTGACTCTCACGAATATTGCACCGCTTGCGATGAGCGTTATTGCGGGCAAGACTTACAAGATTCTAACCACGATTGATTTTCAATCTACCGCCGCCGCCACGGGTATCACCCTTGGTTTAGCAGCGTCGGGCGGCGCAGTTGGTACGCTTGCGGGAACGATCAAAACACTTGCGACAGCTGCTGCGTCAAACTCAATATTCTCTGGACCAATCACCGCTTTGGGAGGTCTCGTTACTTCGCCCACTGTTCCCGTTGCAAACACCACATACCAAGCCATAATTGAAGCAACTTTTGTCTGCACTACCGCTGGACAAATCATTCCGCAGTTTAGATCGGAAACGGGAACACAAGTCCAAATAAACGCTTCTAGTAACACCGCAATTTTCGAGGTGGCATAATGTTTGTGAAATTTGTTCGACAGTTTCACAATCCAGCTAAGCCAGAATTGCTGAACGAAACTTGCATTTGGCAAAAAGAACCACAAGACAATTCCTCTTTGACCGAACACGAAATAGCCAACGGTTTTGAAATTATTTCGCTAGACGACTTTGGAAACCTTGAAAAACTACTTGAGCCGCTCGAATTAGAATTTGCAGAAACTCAAAGACCAATTGGGCAACCGAGAAATTTTTCAAGAGCTACTTTCGACAAATACAAGGCTCGTTTTTTTGCGGTCGGTGATATCATGGCGCAAATATGCGCAGAGAATGAAGCGAGGCTTTTGAGTGGTGAATGGACATTGCAAAAGCTTCAAACTTTGATGAGTTCTCCTCACTTTGCCAATGTTTTCATGTGCCTTCAAAGCTTGAGCTTTCCAACAGCTTTACAAGCATTGCAGGCTATTCCTGAGACACTAATTGAAGCCACGGTAAAGCAAAGATATATAGATATTTTAAAGGAGAAAATGAAATGATTGCTCAGCGCATTTCTAAAGTTTGGCATCAAATTGTGCTTCGAAATTTCTTGCTGAGAATCATGCAACCGAGTTTGAAGATTCTCGCAAAACTTCCAACAATTGGTTTCAAAAAGGAGTTTCCTGAAAGCGTGTTTTTTGCAATGGAAAAAGCTCCAATGGGTGCAATTGTTTTGTCTCGTTCTATTTCACCAATTTCAAATCTTTTGGTGCCAGGCTATTGGAGCCATTGCGCAATTGTTGCAGGAAACGGTGGGTATATGTTTGAAGCAAACGCAACGAAAGGCGTGATTGCCAAAACTGTTTCTGAGTTTTTGTTGGACAAAAAAGAGATTGCTATTTGCATTCTGCCAGACACCGAAAAAGAATTTGAAGAGCTTGGCGTTGATATTGTTTCAGAAGACAACGGAAAGCCTTATGATTGGTATTTTGAACGAGACAACACAAAATTTTATTGCGCTGAATTATGTGCAAAATATATCAATGAAAGATTGCCTTTTATGATGAAACCAAAAATCTACATGGGCGTCGAAACATTTCTTCCCGACCAATTTGCACAAACTCCTTTCGTGCAAATCATGCGTTCAATTTAAAGCATTTGCATATCGAATATTTTCTCTCACAGCTTCATTGATTTCAATGACACCGACACTCAAAGCGTTCCTAACAAAAGGGCTCACCTTCAATCCTTGAGAAACAAAAGCAGGAATTGGCTCCAAAGAATTTTGAGGGTTTTGGGCATCGATGCCCTCGTCGTCAAACTCCTTATCTATTCCGTCTATGGCAACTTTTGCTTTTTTTCCAGTGACACTTTTGACTTTCAATTCTCGGAACTCCCAAACACCATTTCGAATTTTTTTTAAAAAACCAACTTTGTCATTTGTTTTCAATTTTTTTCGCTTCAAGTTTTCTTTGAATCTAGCCATCCCT
>JBOFKH010000074.1:0-3568 GCA_051657225.1 Alphaproteobacteria bacterium | reverse complement strand
GACCTGTTGCAAAGCTTGAAGCTTTCTAAATCAACGCTTTTTTCTCCTTACTTGCGCTCTAAGGTAGAGCAAGTGATAGACGACATTCGTCAGGGGCAAAAACTCTCCCAAGCCCTTGAGCGCGCGCTTCTTTTCCCCGCTTTTTTAATTCGCATGGTTCAATTGGGAGAAGAAACCAGCCAATTACAAGAGAGCTTACAACAGCTTAGCGCGATGTATGCCAAGGAAACAGAAGATAAACTTGATATTTTAATCTTAGGAATTGAGCCAGGTCTCTTGGTCACCTTGGGGCTGTTGATGATGTGGTTCATCACAGCGCTCTTCCTGCCGCTTTACGAAAATTTACCTTTATTGCAAGAGGTATCTTAATCTATGATTCGCAAGATTTGGAATCAGTTATTTTCAAAACAACAAACCTCCAAAGCGCCGCCTAAACGCTATATTTTATTGTTTGGCGAGCATGAAATCACCCTCTTTTTGCTGGCTTTTGAACAAAAAATTCCAATTCGTTTACACAGCTGTACATGGGAAGAGCCCCCAGAGTCTATGATGACTTTTTTGGAGGCTGAGCCTCACATTCCCATTGATTTTTTCTATGGGGGTTCAGGCCAATCTTTAAAAATAGAATCCATTCCTGATACATTAGGTTATTGGGACATGTTTCAGTGGAGTCGAAATAAATGGAAATTTTTTAAAGATCAGTCTTTTTTTGCGAGCCTTCACTATCAATTTTTTCCGGAAAAACGCCTCATTTTCGGCGCTTTTTCAAAGCAAGAGCGGCTTAAAATTTGGCTGGAAACGCTTAAAAAAAGCAAACGCTATGTAGAGGACATGTCGCTTTTTATCTTCATCCAGGGAGGATTTTACAAGAAGTTACATGAATCTTTGTGCAACTCCCCGTCGCCTTGGTTATGCGTGGTGAGTTTTGAAGAAAAAAAATTGATTCAACATACTATTTTACACCAGGGGTGCGTGGTCTTAACCCGCTTGCTGCCCAATGTGGGGACAGAAACACCAAAAATTCAAGAAATTGAAAAAGAAATCCAAGGAACCCTTCGTTATATAAGCAAAACAGCATGCACAGTTTCTGAAACCATTGATTTGCTAATTCTGAAACAGCATGAGGATGATCTCAACGTTTCGTTTCAGTTTAACGAAATAAAGCAAAGCTGGACATTTTTTCCAGAACAAATTGAGCCATTACTTGGGCTTCAAGCAAAAAAATCAAGCATTGTGAATCTTTCTTTTGCTTTTGCATACCCGCGACAGGCTACCTTAAAGCCTTTAAAATGGGAACTACAGGGATATCCACGGAGCTATTTTAAAAAACGTTTGTATATAAGAAGCGGGCCTTCACTCGTGGGATGTTTGCTTTTATTGCTTATGTACCTTTTTTTAGATTTTTTTCGCTTAGAAGAACAACTCTCTATTATTCAGGGATCTCTCCAAGCCCTTACGTACCAAGAAAAAGACCTTGATAATCATTTAAATGCGTTTCCTTTTTCGGCGGATCTTTTACGCCAAGCTTTGTGGATTGAAAATACACTCACAATTCCTCAAAAAATCCTCGAAGAGGTACTCCAAAAACTCCCTGAAATTTTACAAGACAAATTAAGGTTGCGCCATCTTGACTGGCAGTATGAAGAAATGGGGGAAAATGGAGGGAAAAGCTTAATTTTGGAGGCTTATCCCATTGTGCTGAAAGATCCAGAAGATTTAGAAATTTTGTTTGATCATTTTTTAACATCCCTTAAAAAGCAATTCCCAACCTGTGTGTTTGATATCCTCCATGGCCCCTATGGGGCTCAGCCAACGAGGCTTCTCACAGGTGGCCTTGGGGAAGAGAACAATGACACAGACCCAAGCTGTATCGTAAAAATGACCTGGCCCCAATAAAAAAGGATTTCCAACATGTTAGAGCGGTTTTGGACTTTTTCGCTTTTTATCATAGAAGCTTTAAAAAAAGAAAAAAAAACAAAATTGACAGGGCCTCGCTCAATTTTAGATGCGTTCACGGGGATTTTAAATTTCAAATCCAAACGGGGGCAGCTGATATCTCAAATCAAAATAATCCCTCTAATCTTCCTCGGATTTATTTTTTTGGTGTTGCTTGGGTACCGATTGATATCCTTACAAGACCAGATTTTTTATTATGAAACGATCTCTCAAGAATTTCAGCAGCGCTTGCAAGAAAAGAAAAAAGACCTCTCATTTTTACGCTCATTGATACAGGGAGCCCCCATAAATTCTCTCGAATATTTATTACATGCTCCCAAAATCAACCGCTTTGCCTTTGGGGACCGTTTAAAATCCCTCTCTCAAGAAAGTGGATTTGATGAAATGTCGTTCAGCTTGATGCCCCAGAAAAAAATTCTCTTCAAAGAGGATCTATCCGCTTTATTAACAACAGTTTCTGTTTCTTACAGGGTTGGAGCTGACATGCAATTATGGCAATGGATGCGTCGTCTTTCCACAGAATTTTCTTGTTTTTTTATACCGCGCCGGTTAACTGTTGAGCGCATCGTATCCCAAGATGGTTTTCTAGAAGGCATCGCAGGAACTTACGTTGTGGATTGGGTTACTTTCGACCCCATTCCCAAAAAACGCACCCCATCTTCTGTAAAGGCATTTTAAAAACCTGCAACGATTGGTTGAAAAAAACCCAAACATTTCCCCTTTTTCGTGGAGAAAACAATCACCGGCTGGGGTGCGGGCGAGAGGCTTCCAAACGCTTCCCCGTCATGCTTACGTAGAAAATTTCTGCAATACTGGTGATGTGGTCACCAATCCGCTCCATGTTTTTCGCAATAAACAGAAGGTGGGTGCAGGGCGTGATCTGGCGCGGGTCTTCCATCATGTAGGTCAACAACTCCCTGAAAAGGGAGGTGTAGAGGCTGTCTACCTCAACGTCTTGCTTCCATATTTTTTCTAGCATAGCAGGGTTTTGTTCCTGGATACCCAGCAGCACTTGATGGAGCATCTCACAAATGCTTTCTCCCATTTTTAAAAGCAGAGAAGGTATTTCAGGGATCAGCATCCCTGGGTCGTTAAGCAAAAGAACACGGCGGGAGATATTTGCGCTGTAATCCCCAATCCGCTCAAAGTGATTGGCGATTTTTAACGCCGCAATCACAATTCGTAGGTCCAGGGCGACAGGTTGGCGCAATGCCAAAATTTGGAAGGCTTTTTGGTCAATCTCTGTTTCAAGCGCATCAATTTTAAAATCTTGCTCAATCACAGATAGTGCTTTTTCTCGATCTCTGGTGTTGAGGGATTCGAGGGTTTTTTCGAACTGGGACTTAGTGTAATCCCCCATCTGAGCAACATGGGACTTTAATTGTTGAAGCTCATCATCATAAGATTTCACAATATGGTTGCTGATCACCGCGGGGCTCCCTTTGTCGTTATGCGACCTGTTAAATAGGCCTGGGTTCGTTCATCCTGAGGGTTTGTAAAAATCAGGGCAGTTTCAGCTGCCTCTACCAAATGCCCCTCTGAAAAAAAAGCCACCTGTTGAGAGATGCGAGCTGCTTGTTGTAAATTGTGGGTGACCACCACCAAGGTAAAT
>JBOFKH010000073.1:0-1919 GCA_051657225.1 Alphaproteobacteria bacterium | reverse complement strand
GGGGATGTTAGCGGATTACGCATCACGGCGACCTCAGGCGCTCCACTGCAAGCAAAAATCAAAAGGCGTGGTGGAAGTGGCTTTTTTGATAAGACTACTCAGGTCTTACTAGGTGGACTTCAAGTTGCTGCAAATCAAGCGTTGTCAGACTCGGATAATTTTGTCTCTTCTGTTGGATCTGGAATTACTAGCAGCGCAATATCTAGTGTTCGCGGAAATACTGCAAACAACAGAAATGGTAGACAATCTTTTTTTGAAATTTCAAAAGGCACCACAGTAAAAATCACTTCTTACTAATCTAATGCGCAAATTTATTACTACCATTCTTTTTTCTCTTTTTGTCGCTACACCTATTCCCGCTTTAGCTTTTGGACAAAATGATGTTTCATTTGACATAGCTGAACGGGGGATGACTTTAGCTGTTTCCCCAGAAGGTGCTGTGGTTAACGTAACTACGGGCAGCATTTCTGCGATCGCACTCTCAGATCGCTCTAATTTTGTTTACTCTCAAGTCCAAAATTCTGTTTACATTAAACCCATTCAACGTCAGCAGTTTGAAGGTGTTGTAAGCATGAAGGACGGCTCTACTACATTAAGGATTTGGGTAGGCAACAAAATTCTTCGCTTTAAAGTTCGATACGTTTCTTCAGGATCTAGGGACATTAACATTGTTGAACGATCACAATTTGTCGCTTTGCCAAAGCCTGTAAAACAAGCCTATATCCCTAAAACGTCCATATATACTGCACCCACGCAACCACGGATCCCATCCGTCCTACCTTCTCCCCCATCAGTTCCTTTCTCTTCGGAAAATATTCCTCTACTAAAACCTGTCGCAACTGTTCAGCCAGATAACTTAACACTTATCATCCCTCGATATGATAAGGGCAAAGTTTCAACTGAAAGTTCCGTTGAAATAACGAAGCCTAAAAAACAAAAGAAGGTCAAAAAAGCAAAACGGCTTAAACGAAAAGAACTTATCGAGGTCTCACCAACTTCCACACCGCAACTTATTGTCACACCTGTATTAACTGCGATCGCGCCAACTCCAAAGAAAATTGTTCCTATTACTCCTCAATTATTATCAGGTTCCTTGCTAAAAGGGCTTAATGCCGCACGAATAAACAAAAAGGTTGCATATCGCTCTAAGACATGGAATCAAGTTCAAGATGTTATCTTGAATCTGAGAAAAGGAACTGAATTAGATGTTGCGATCGCTCGCTCTAGAGCTAACAAGACCGTAATCTATCGGTTTTTAAAGCTGGGTGGCGCGAATGTTTAAGCGGATTATTGTTTCGGTTTTGATGGTGGTTGTTGTTTTCTTTTTTCTCATTCGACCATCCATGGCTTTTCGTCCATTCCCACAAGTGGGTGGGCAACCTCAATGGACTCAAGTTTCATTTAGCAACCTTGGTACAATCCAGTCCGACAACCTTGGATACCTTGATGACGTAAATCTAATACAACAGTTGGGCTACAACCCAAGCCGTGCTTATTCTACAGGGGATAATTTAGGTTCGGTATTGAAGGTCGGAGATCTTGATATTTTTGGGATTGGAAGAAAGACAGTTGGTAGTTTTCTTGGGGGCGCAAATCCCAACAATGTTTCCTTAGGCGAGTTTGAAGCCATTAATGGAATCTCAGTAACTGATCTCGCAACTTCTATCCCTAATCTTAAAAATCTTTCAGTTAGTTCTTTCCCTCTTTTGCAATCAATCATTTCTGGTAATCGTTCGGGAATTGGAAAAAATTTAGCACCATTCTTACAGCAAGTTTCTCCTGATATCAAAAACTATCTTAGTGCTAACCCTTGGGCGAAAGATTTACCTGTTGAACAGCTTTTGCAAGGTGATTGGCAGGGCGTTGCTCTTCAAGGTGCCCTAAAGGTTGGACTTCCTAAACTAGTTCAGCAATTTCCT
>JBOFKH010000072.1:0-1032 GCA_051657225.1 Alphaproteobacteria bacterium | reverse complement strand
ACCAGCAAAAGCTGATCCAAGGCAAGTGGCGCTGGCGCCAGCAAGCTTAAAACTTCTTTTGGCTTTCCCTTGAAAAAACTTTGCTCAAAAGCTTTTTGAAACGTTATCGCAGAGCGAGCTTCCAGTGTTTTTCCAAACGCAGTCAGCTGATTTTCTGCAAAAACACCTGTTGCAACAACGCCGCCTTCGGGGCTACCTGCTTGAAAAGAGATGGTTAGCATTAAAAAAGTCCTCCTGGGTCAGCTTATTCTTTCATCATTTCCAGCCTAGATAAGCAGAATTTTAGAAGATTTGTCAACCGGCTCTCATCTGCGATTTTTTTCGCAGAGAGGGCCGTGTTTTTCGTTATCTGAAATCCATGGTGATGTGCTTGCCTTGTCGATTACGTAAGTTTTTGAATTTCTTGCGGAGGGGTGATCCAGGAGGCACAGAAATAGCGAGATAATTTAAATCTGTTCTTGAAATTTCCTCTAACAAAGCCACAAATCCTTCATGTACGATATTGTTCCAGCTTAAATCAAGGTGTTGAAGGCTGGCTGGAAGGCGCTTTGCCAGAACCTTTGCGCCTGCGTCTGTGATATTGTTCTTGTCTAGCCAAAGTTTTTGAAGGTTGGAAGGAATATGTTGCGCCAGCGTCTGTGCACCTTCATCGCCGATATTGTTCCAAACCAGAAAAAGTTTTTGAAGGTTGTTTGAAAGACGGGGCATTAGCATCTTTAGGCTTTTATTCCCAATATTATTGCCGCTCAGATCAAGTTGTCGAAGGTTGTCTGTAAGATGGGGAGCTAGTACTTGTAGACCTTCATCTCCGATATTATTCCAGCTTAGATCAAGATTTTTAAGTCTGCTTGAAAAGCGGAGTGCCAGCGCTTTTATACCTGAAAACCCGATGCTATTTCGGGCAAGGTTAAGCTTTTGAAGGTTAGCTGGAAGACAAAATGCCAAAGCTTTTGCACCTGCATCTTTGATGTTGTTTTTGTTAAGGTCAAGTTCTAGAAGACTGTTTGAAAGATAGAGAGCTACCATTTTTAG
>JBOFKH010000071.1:0-2808 GCA_051657225.1 Alphaproteobacteria bacterium | reverse complement strand
ACCCTTTTTGGGATTTTTGGGTCCATGACGGTTCCTCAGGCCCCAAAAGAAGCACCTCTACCTTCCGTTTCCACGCATCAACCTATTCCAGAAAAACTTAGTTTCATGGATTGGGGATTAACCTTAAGCGCTGCCCTTTTCTTTTCCCTTCCCCTAGTGGGAACGATTTTCCAGGGAATGGCCGGCATGCCTGCCATGCTCGCAAGCGTTGAAATGTGGAAAAGCATGGGGGTCAGTTTGATGCTAGGAGCAACCAGCGCAAGCGTTGCTTTTTTAAGCGTCTTTTCTCTGGTTCACCTTGCTTATAACTTAGAAAAGCGAAAAAAATCGCTGCTTGCTTTTTGTTTAGGAGACGTGGGCGGCAATTTATCGTTATTTTTTTCGCCGATTTTGGTAAGCGCCTTGTTTTTCATGTTCTTTGCCCATTCCCTTAATCACGCTTTCTCAATTATTTTACTCCTTTCGTTTTTAAACGCATTTTGCTTCCTGCCTTACCTGTACAACGTTTTTTACTTCCGTTATAAAGAGCATCGAAAAACCACTGATACGCTGTGCATCTCCCTTGGCATAAAAGGGGCTTCACGCTTGGGTTATATTGACTTCCCTGCCCTTAGAGGAACCCTTGGTTACATCCTTTCCCTTTGTTTCATTTTTTCTTTAGGGGACTCAAAAATCATTCTTTTTTTCAGCCCCAACCAATTTCACACCCTCACCAGCTTGCTTTATGAAAAAATGAAATCTTACCAATTCCAAGAGGCTGCCTGCTTGGGATGCGTCTTGCTGATGCTTTCTTTTTTCATGTCATATGCTGTTGAGAAATTGCTGGGAAAAAAAGTTTATGTCTAGCACTTTTCCTGTCCTCACCTGCGACGATGTACGCTATTGCTATACCCCGGCTCAGCAGGATTTTTCTTTTAGTTTTCAAGTTTCATCTCCCCAATTCATCAGAATTTTGGGCAGAAGTGGCGCAGGGAAAACCACCCTTCTGGCATTGTTGGGAGGGTTTTTAGCCCCCCAATCGGGGAACGTGCGGATGGGAGAGCAAAACATCACCAAGCTCCCTCCCCACCGTCGAAATATGGGGTTTTTGTTTCAATCAAACAACTTATTTTACCACCTAACGGTTTTTCAAAATATTGCTTTAGGCATTTCTCCAAGCTTGAAACTGTCGCAGCAGGATCAAGAAAAAGTTTATGAAATTTTGAAAGATCTGCAAATTTTAGAACTTGCCCAACGAAAAGCACAAGATTTATCCGGAGGCCAACAACAACGGGTAGCAATTGCAAGGTGCTTTGCTCAAGAAAAAGCTTATTTGCTTTTGGACGAACCGTTCTCTTCCCTTGATCTTGAATTGCGAAAAGAACTCATTTATATTTTGGCAACTCATGCAAAAATTAAACAACAAAGCATCCTCATGGTCACACATTTTCCGGAAGAACTCGAAGCCGTTTCCCAACGAACGTTGCTTGTTCAAGAATCTACAATCAAGGAAATCTGAGGCTTCAAGATATCTTTTAGATTTTGTGACTTGCACGAATTCAATTCTTCTTTTACACATGGAATGTCATGGTTGAGATTAAGGAATTTTTGTCACAAGCCCCTAGAGCTTTATGTAATAGCAAGCTCTGAACGATTAAGGAGAACTGTATGACACTTGTAGCCACTCAGCTTGTTTCAGAAGAGACGCTCGAAGGCGTTAGGCAAGAAGGCCCTCTTGAGAAAAAGCAATTGCTGCGCAGGGTCATCGTCTCCTGCATGATTGGAAACGCCCTAGAGTGGTATGATTTCGCCCTCTATGGTTATTTTGCTACCATCATTGCACAACAATTTTTCCCCCTGACAGACCCCTTTGCGTCCCTCATGGCGACCTATGCGGTCTACGCCGTTGGCTTTATCATGCGCCCCCTGGGAGCCATTGTGTTTGGCCACATCGGTGACAAAAAAGGCAGAAAAGAAGCGCTCCTTTGGTCCATCTACCTGATGTCTATCCCGACAGCTTTAATCGGGCTTTTGCCGACCCATGCTCAGATAGGTTGGTTGGCGCCGGTCCTTTTGACCTTGGTTCGCTTACTTCAAGGCATCTCCATTGGGGGCGAATTTACCAGCTCTATCGTTTTTATTGTGGAACACGCAGAAGATGGAAAACGCGGCTTTGCTGGAAGCTGGGCACCCTTCAGCTTGGTGGTGGGAACGTTGATTGGATGCGCTGTGGCTGCACTCATGACAGCGCTTTTACACCAGGAGGCTTTGTTGGAATGGGGCTGGCGGGTTCCTTTCTTGTTCAGTTTGCTAGGGGGGGCTGTGGGAACCTACATGCGACGCACATTAGCAGACCCAGAACGTTTTGAAAAAATTAAAAAAGAGCGCTTTGGAAAAGCCACTCCTTTCAGAGATCTCTTTCGTCACCACCGTAAACCCCTGGCGATTGTTGTGCTGATTGAGCTCGCAGCCGCGGTTGGCTTTTACCTGATCGTAACGTTTGTGGTCTCTTCTTTGGAAGTGACTCACCATATGGAAAAGTCTGATACACTGCTGATCAGCACCTGCAGCATGCTTGTCTTTGCTTGTGTAATTCCTTTTTCAGGATGGTTAACAGATCGCATCGGCCGCAAGCCGGTGATGGGAACTGCAGCCTTCGCATTCTTGTTCCTAAGCTATCCCTTGTTCCAAGGCCTTGGGGCGGGAGGGTTTTGGGGCCCGTGGTTTTCCCACGTTGCCCTTGGCATCATCATGGGTTTTTATTTTGCACCCTTGGCTGCGGTGATTGCTGAAATGTTTCCCACATCCGTCAGATCTTCTGGCCTGTCC
>JBOFKH010000070.1:0-7443 GCA_051657225.1 Alphaproteobacteria bacterium | reverse complement strand
TGTTTCTTTGACGAGCGGTAAAGGCGTTTGTGGTGCTTTGCAAACCTTGGGACATCAGGTTTTCCCGGTAGATCCTGAGAGAGATTTAGAAGCGTTTGCAAGCCAACTGAAAACCTGTGCCATGGGCGACAAGCCTGATGTGGTGTTCAACATTTTGCATGGTCCTCCTGGGGAAAATGGTGTTATTCAAAGCGTTTTAGAGCTTTTGGGCATTCCCTACACGTTTTCAGGGGTGTTGGCTTCGGCCCTTGCCATGGATAAGGGGAAAAGCCGCTCCATTGCTATGGCGGCAGGGTTGCGTTGTCCCCAGGGCGTTGTTTTGTCGAAACAGGCCTACCAGCAAGAGGGAGTTTCTTTCTTTCCTCACGTGGTAAAGCCGCTCCAGGAGGGGTCTACCGTTGGCGTCACCTGGGTGGGAACCCCCCAGGAGCAGCAAGCTGCCCTTAGGGATTGGGCTTTTGGTGAAAAAATTTTGGTTGAGAGCTATGTTCCCGGGAGAGAAATTCAGGTAGCAGTTCTAAACGGGAAAGCTTTAGGTGCGGTTGAGATTCGTTTTGAGGGGCCCATTTTTTCTTATGAAGCTAAATATGTTTCCGGAAAAGCTCAGCATCTTATCCCGGCTCCCATGGATCCTGTCAGTTATGAGGCTGCTTTGGGGATGGCTGAGACCATTCATGCCGCGTTGGGGTGTGCAGGCGCGACGCGCTCAGATTTTCGTTATGACGATACGAAAGGGGAGCCCGGCACGCTCTATTATCTGGAGACAAATACCCAGCCTGGCATGACCCCACTTTCCCTCGTGCCAGAAATTGCGGCTTATTTTGGGTGGTCTTATGAAGATCTCGTTCAGTGGATTGTGGAGGACGGGCTATGTCGAAACTGAAGCGCCCACATTCCGGGAAACTAGCCCCGAGATCTAAGAAAACCCTGAAGCCTCCTTTTTTGCTAAAGGGGAGCGTTGGACTTTCTCCTTTTAAGCGATTTTTTTTGGGGGGAATGCTGGGCGCTTTGCTACTTTTTTTGGGTTGGCAAATGTCCCAAACCATTTGGGAGGATTCGCTTCGCCCAGCCATGCACCAAGCCCTTGCTGCTCTAGGATTTCGGGTTGAATATGTCTTTGTGGTGGGGCGTCATAAAACCTCCCAGGCGGACATTCTGCAAAAAACACAGCTTACCTTGGGAGACAGCCTTTTTCAGGAATCGCCGGAGGCCATTAAAGATCGGCTAGAAGCACTTCCGTGGGTTCAGCAAGCTTGCGTTGAAAGGCGATTGCCCCATGCTATTTGGATTCATCTTCGAGAAAAAAAACCTTTGGCGTTGTGGCAGTATAAGGGCGTGCTGAAATTGATTGATCACAACGGTTCTATCATTCCTTGCGCTGCCCAAGACATGCCTTGGGATCTTATCAAAGTCGTGGGAGAGAAAGCCCACCGGAACGCGCCTGCTTTTTTGGACAAACTGTCTCATTTTCCTGGATTGAGGGAAAGGGTGGTGGCAGCTGTTTGCTTGCGGGTGGGGCGTTGGGATTTGCATTTAAAAAACGGTTGGATCGTTAAATTGCCTGAAAAGCGAATTGAAAAAGCGTTGCAGCAATTGCTCGCTTTTGAGCAGAAACAAACCTTGCCAGTTTCTAAAATTTCAGCTTTAGATTTGCGTTTTCAAGGGGCTTTTGTTTTGAAATTTGGGTCAGAACCTGTTGTGGAAAAACTAAAGAGACCTATCATTCGAGCAAAGGGCGGAAAAGATGTTTAATTATTTTTGCTTTAAAGACATATTAAACAAACAAAACGTCTAAAAAGGAATGTATGTGAAATGAAGAAGCATTTAGCCAAGATGAGGCATGGGCTTATCGGTGCACTTGATATTGGCACAACGAAAGTGTGTTGTTGGATTGGGCACCTTGACGAGAATCGTCATTTTAAGGTGATTGGGATGGGGCATAAAGCCTCTAAAGGGTTTGCGGGAGGCATTGTCACAGATATGGCGGCTTTAGAAGCTTCCATTGCGGATGCTGTTTCAGAGGCAGAAAAAATGTCTGGGGAGACGTTGCAGAGCGTTTTCATGAACGTAAGTGGCAGTTATGTTACGTCCACCATCAAGCAAGTTGAAATTTCCATTCCGAATCAAACGGTTGAGGAGGAAGACCTTAAACGCCTTTTGTTGCAAGCGCGCCTTGAACAAGACCCAGAAGCAGTTGGAACCGTTCACACGATCCCCCTTCAATATAATTTGGATGGTCAGCTTGGGATTCAAGATCCAAGGGGAATGATTGGAAGCCGCCTTAAAGGTGTTGTTCATGTTATGTCTGCGGCGTTAGGTCCTTTGCGCAATATTTTGATGTGTGTTGAACGGTGCCATCTTGACATTTCAGCTCTTGTTTCCTCCCCTTATGCATCAGGCCTTTCTTGCCTTTTAGACGATGAGCGAGAGTTGGGCGTTACCCTTGTAGAATTGGGGGGAGGCTCCACAACCATTGCGTCATTTTGGGGCAATGCCCTCGTTTATGTGGATGTTATTCCTATCGGAAGCCATCATATCACCAATGACTTGGCAAGAGGTCTTGAAACAGCTGTTCACTATAGTGAAAGGTTGAAAGTTTTGTATGGCGCCGCTGTGGCTTCTGAGAATGACCAGCGGGAGATGGTATCCGTTCCCCAATTGGGCGACTTAAAAGAAGAGTTTTTGCAAAAAATTCCCCGGGCGGTGTTGATGAACATGGTTCGCTCGCGCCTTGAGGAAATTTTTTATCATGTCAGGCGCAAGCTTGAAGCTTCTGTTTTTCATAAATTGCTGGGGCAACGGGTTGTTTTAACAGGAGGTGGAAGCCAACTGACAGGGATTCGAGAATTTGCGGCGGAAGCCCTTAAAAAAAGTGTAAGCTTAGGCAAGCCCCTTGGTTTTTCGAATCTTCCTGAATCAGGTCGGCCTGAATTTTCAACCATAACAGGGCTTTTGTCTTACGCTCAAACCGAAGAGTTTCAAAGAATGCAAGGTTTTATGGGCCATCACGAGAAGAAAAAACGAACAGCTTGGGCTCGTGCCACAGGTTGGATGCGAGAAAATTTATGATTTGCCAAAAGCTTGGGCATCGATTATAAAAAAAAGGTTAAAATATGGATTCTCAAGCCCTGGAGATAAGTTAACATGCTTAAACATGGAACGGATAAAAAAGAACTGAAGCCTCGCATCGCGGTTATCGGCGTTGGAGGTGCAGGCGGTAATGCCGTTAACAACATGATCAGTTCCAACCTGGAAGGGGTTGAGTTTTTCGTCTGTAATACAGATGCCCAAGCTTTAAGCCAATCATTGGCGGAGCAAAAAATTCAGCTGGGGCTTCAGCTGACCCAAGGGCTTGGGGCAGGCTCAAAACCTGATGTGGGGAAAGGCGCTGCTGAAGAGTCTCTTGAGGAAATTTTGGGGCACCTTAAGGGAACGAATATGCTGTTTGTGACTGCAGGCATGGGCGGCGGCACGGGAACGGGTGGTGCACCTGTTATTGCGAGCGCAGCACGGGAGATGGGAATTTTAACGGTTGGTGTTGTCACAAAGCCTTTTTACTTTGAGGGAAGCCACCGGATGCGCACGGCAGACCTTGGTATCGAGGAGATGGCCAAGTGTGTGGACACCCTGTTGGTGATCCCCAACCAAAATTTATTCCGAGTGGCGACTGAAAAGACAACCTTTGCAGATGCGTTTGCGATGGCGGATAATATTTTGCATTCAGGGGTTCGAACGTTTACAGATTTGATGACTAAGCATGGTCTTATCAACCTTGATTTTGCAGACATCTCTGCGGTTATGCGAGAAATGATGGGCAAGGCTATGATGGGAACGGGACAAGCTTCTGGTGAGCGGCGAGCTATTGAGGCTGCAGAAGCTGCAATCTCTTGCCCATTGTTGGATGATGTTACGATGCGAGGGGCTCGCGCTGTCCTCATCAACATCACAGGCGGCTTGGATATGACGTTGTTTGAAGTGGATGAGGCTGCTAATCGAATTCGAGAAGAGGTAGACCCCAACGCAAATATCATTTTTGGTGCAACCTTTGATGAGACCATCAGCGGTTACGTTCGTGTTTCGGTGGTGGCAACGGGGATTGATGCGAAGGAGCAGGTGGTTGTTTCGGTTTCTTCGTCAAAAGAGGCGCAACCGGCTTCATCTTCTGTGCTGCGGTCAGCCCTTTTTTCCATCAAAGATAAACCTGTGGTGGAAAACGAAGAGGAAAAAATTCCAGGGCCTGATCTTGCTTCGTTGAAGGATTTGGCAAGCCTCCAAGCAAAACAAAATGATGAAGAAGCAGCGGTTGCTCCCTTTGAGGAACAAACCTGGGGAAGGAAGCATGACCTGTTTTCTTTTGATTATACCCAAAATTCTTCCATCGCTGATGATCTCCGGGAGGCAGAATCTCCTTTTCAAGCGGGGCGCTCGGCTTTAGAAGCTGAGGGCGGTTATGGTTTGAAAGAGGGGTCTTATGAACCGTCTGTGCCTGTTCGGGAAAAATCTTCTGTTGAGTCTGCAACGGAAAAGCCCAAGAAGAATTTAAGCTTTTTTGAGAAGCTTGCGGGGGTTGCCCGCCGGGGGTCTGGTGCGGAGACAGCTGCTTCGCCTTTAGCGCAAAAGCCTGAAATAACCTCCGGGCAGCTTGAAAAGAAGGCTTTTAATTTAGCCCCTGAAGCCGATGCATCTGAAGAAAGTGCATCTGAGTTTGACCAGCATAATTTGGATATTCCGGCTTTTTTGCGTTATCAAAAAGGGCAAAAAAAATAGGGGAAGCGCAGCAAATTTTCTTATTTGAGTCTCCATTAGATTTCCTTTTCAAGCAATAAAAATTGACAATTAGTCTTTTTATGTTAAGAATAGTTCATTATTTTTTAAGATAAAAAGGAATTCACAATGTTATTTTCTTCTCACCTAAAACAAATAGCTTTGATGGCTGCGCGGAGCGCTTGCTTCGTAAGCTCTTGCGCTTTGGCTTCTGGTGATAGTGTTTCGGCTTTGGATGAGGGAGAAGTGGCGGAAAAAGCCATCAGCCTCAGGGCTGCCCCCTCTGTTCCGAGAGAAGAGCTTTCAGCCCCATCTCCTTTAGCATCGATTTTCTCTTCAGGCTCCCATAAAAACATTTTTGGGATCATTGCCAAGTATTTAGACTGGAAATCTCTCTTTCAGCTGCGTGGTGTCCATAGAGATTTTCAAAGTCAAATAGTTGTTTTAGGCCAAAACGCAACGCCGGAAGAAATAGAAAAAGCTAAACAGGCTGGATTTGTTGCTGTTATTTGTGAGGAGGGTCGTTCGCCGGCAGATATTCCGGAAAGCTTAAAACAAACGTTTTCATGGTCAAATTTGGTAATGCTCGAAGGCGGGATCAGGCCTACAGATTTTGAAAAGTTATCAGCTGGCTTGCGCGCCTTGTCTCTTAAATCCCATACGATTTGGTCGGATCAGGCGATGGCTGTGCTCCAAACGTGGCTGGATCGCACCACCCATCTTGAAAGCCTCAACTTGCCCTACTGCCTTGTTGGACCAACTGTTTATGGAATTTCTCAGGCTGCAACGGAAGCTGCAACGTTTGTCTCACACCTCCCCCTAACCCTTCGCTATTTAAATTTGTCAGGCGATAGCCACATGGGGGGACATGAAATAGTTAATAGTTTGCTAAGAGCTCTTTCTCAAAGCCCCGTTCCCCTTATGTCTCTCAATCTGGGGGGTAGGTCTGTTATAGGTCCTGGTGCGCTGCCGTCAAGCCTCACGTCCTTGACCATGAACGTTCCGTTTTATATGTCTGCTGAGAAGATCCAGCCTTTACAGCTTCCCCAAGGTCTTGAGCAACTTTGTTTGCTAGCAAGCGTATCTCATAATTTAAAAGATATTCTCAATTATATACCTGAGGCTAATGTTATAAAACGGTTGAGCGTTCCTCTAAAAAGTGAGAAAGACTTATCTAATCTATTGGATGCCCTTCAGAGCTCTCCAAGCCTTGCTGCAGTTAGATTTTTAGCTTTTGATCTCAATATTTTAAAAGATAAAGAGATGGGGCCTTCTCTTCCGAAGCTTGCAGAAACCCAATTGGTTTCCCTTGATTTAAGACAATGCTTTGGTCTTTCACAAGGGTACAAAGATGAGCTTCGATCCAGCTTATTCTACAACCGTATGGGTGAAAAGATTGAGATTAAGCTTTAATCCCACGGGCTTGGGCAATCAATTTTTCCTTGAGTTGAGGGATTTTTGAAACGCCTGCCATACCGCCTTGGCGCAGCAGGCGCATCGCCTTTCCCTTCCAAGAAAAGAGGTGAACCAGGCCATGGGTGACGCCAGCCATGGAGAGCACATCCCAGCGGCGTTGGCGTGTATAAGTCTCTAAAAGGGTCTCGCTTCCAACGTCCAGCCCAAGGGTTTTGTGCTCTGTGAGGAGGTCCTCAAGAACAGCCACATCTCGAAAGCCTAAATTAAGGCCCTGGCCTGCCACCGGGTGAATCACATGGGCGGCATCCCCTACCAACGCAATACGCTGACGGATCCTCTCCTGGGGAAGGATTAAGCTTAGCGGGTAAGCAGAGCAGGGAGAGGCCAAGGATAGCTTACCCAATCCATACCCAAATCTGGCTTGGAAAGCTTGCAGCAAAAGTTTTTCAGGAAGGTTCAAAAGTACCTCAGCTCGCTCGGGTGATTCTGTCCACACAATCGCCACCTGTTGGTCTGGCAGGGGGAGAACCGCAAGGGGGCCACTTGTTAGGAAATGTTCATAGGCAGTTTGGTGGTGGGGAGCACTGCAGTGGAGGTTGAAAATCACGGCGCTTTGGGTATAGGGGTGCTCCATGCTTTGAATGCCAAGCTTTTTTCGAACCGTAGAATGCCTTCCATCTGCTGCAATCAACAAAGGAGCTTCCAGCTGTTTCCCCGAAGCCAAAGAAACCATCACCTTATGTTGGGTAACCTCAAACTGGTTCACCTGGTCTGGGACGCATAGGTGAATGTTGGGAAAATCTTCCATCCGTTTCGCAACAGCTTGGCGGAGGGCTGTATTTTTGACCATCAATCCTAGAGGTTCTCCCCCCACTTCTTCACTATCATAGCAAAGAACGCCGGTGGCCCCTCCTTGGGAGACACGAATGTGCTTAATAGGCTCTGTGGGTTCTTTTAGGTGGGACCAGATGCCCCATTGCTCCAAAAGTTTGTAAGAACCATAGGCGATGGCTGAAGTTCTGCCATCTTGCTCCGCAGAAGCTTGGGCAGGTTTTTCGTCCACCACACAGACGGAAAAGCCTTGGATAGCCAAAGCAGAAGCGAGGGATCCTCCCACAAGGCCACCGCCTAAAATGATAACATCCGTTGATGAGGGGGGAAGGGATTCAGGTTGCATCACAAAGTCCTTTATTTTCAGCGAAAGGCAATTATACCCAGTGGGTTTTTTATAACTTTAAGACTTTTTTCTTGACGTCAGGTTAG
>JBOFKH010000069.1:0-2412 GCA_051657225.1 Alphaproteobacteria bacterium | reverse complement strand
CGGTATAGATGGTTTCGGAAGGTGTGGAACCCAAGGCCAGCGCACCTTCTCGCAAATTTTTAGGGATTGACCTTAAGATATCGTCACACAACGACAGGATATAGGGAAGGATCATGATACCCATGACAAGCCCTGCTGCCAGAGCACTTTCCATAGCAATGTTGAGGCCTAAGAAGCTTCCTAATTTTTGTAACCAAGGCGCCACGACCGTGGCCGCAAAAAAACCATAGACAACAGTTGGGATGCCGGCGAGCATTTCCAAAACAGGTTTCACCAGGTGACGAAACCGCTTTGAAGCATATTCTGAAAGATAAATAGCAGAAAAAAGGCCGCAGGGTGCTGCGATGAGTGCAGCGATAACTGTAATTAGAAGGGTTCCTAAGATAAGAGGGAGGGCGCCAAAGTGTGCAGCGCTTCCAGGTTGAAAGCTCATAGGGTCCCAGTTAACCCCAAACAAAAAATCGACTAAAGACACTACCTGAAAGAAACGTAAAGATTCTATGGATAAGAATAAGACAATGCTGATGGCAAAGAGGATAACTGTGCTTGCTGCTAGAGCAAGGTAAGTTTTAATCCAGCGTTCTACCCATTTACGGACAGGCTGGGAGGGGGCCATTGCCCAAAAGCAATAGCCGCCAACGCTAAGGCTAGTTCCAAGGGAGATGGCTGTTGTTTGAAAGGCTGTAAGATAAAATGCAGCTCCTGTTTGATGCAACAGGAAAAAGCAAAGGAAGAAAGGCCAAGCTATTTGTAAGATAAGATAGGTTCCGTAGGCTGAGGGGAGGCTGGAGAGCTGCTTTCCTTCTTGGCGCCATTGGGTTGCGCGCTGGGTGCCAACAAAAAAAGCCAACCCCATAAGGGCCAACGTCAAGAAAAGCGTGAAAAAATCCAGCTCCATTTTCATAGATTCTCCAGTTGCAGGCGCATGCGTTGAAGCTGTTCTAGGGGAAGGGTCACCAAGCCATCTTGTGTCAGATAGCCTTGTTTTCCAACGGCATCTTGGCTTAAAAATTCATGGAGGTAGGCACGCATCATGGGGGAAAGGTGTGCTTTTTTTACGTATAAATAGAGGGGGCGGGCCACGGGATAATTGCCGGACAGAAGAGATTTTTGAGAAGGTACAACGCCGTCAATAGAGATGCCTTTCAAAAGGTGTTTATTCTGTTTGAAAAAAGAAAAGCTGATGATCCCTACAGAGGTAGGGCTTACCAAAATTTTTTGAATAATCACATTCTGGTTGTCTCCCACATCGCTGTAAGCTTCATCATGGCGCAATTGCGTGCATTTCGCGTTATCCTCTGCTTTAAAAAAGCGGCAGAAAGGTTTTAATAGGAGGTCTATCAAAGCATCTCGTGTACCTGAAGAAGGGGAGGGGCCTAAAATTTGGATGGGTAAGCGGGGCAAAAAAGGGCTGATGTCAGCCCAATAAAAAGGAGAAGGCTTATTTAAAGCCGTGAGGGCTTCAAAAACATCCCGCCGGCTGAGGTGCAAAGAAGGCGAATTTTTAGATTGAACCAAGACAATTCCATCCAATCCCGCAACGATCTCAACAATTTCCGTCACGCCGTGGCGAAGACACAGTTGGTGCTCCTGGGTGGTGAGCGGTCTGGAGGCCATGAGGATATCAGGAGTTCGGTTGCCGACGCCGGAACAAAACAGCATAACACCGCCGCCTGTTCCCACAGCCTCTACCAAAGGTGTTTTTACACCTTGTTTTTCAGCAAAGCGCTCCGCAACCTTGGCTGCAAAGGGGAATAAGGTTGCAGACCCGGTAATGCGCAGGGGTGGGAATTCTTGCGGTTGAGCCGCAAAAACTCCCCACCACCCCAGCAAACAAAAGCTGTAAAAAAAACAGCGCAGGAAACTGCTCCTTCACGTTGAGACCAAAGCATTCTTCCCCTTCTTTGTAGAACAAGTCAGGGAAAAAAGCTAGGGCAGCGTAAAGCCTGTGGTTAAATGCTTAAAGCATATCCATGGTTTCTAGAATTTTGCGAGCTTGCGCCTGGGTAATTCCCATGCTGGAAGACAATTTTCCCATCATTTCTGAGGAAGAAGGTGTTCTGCCAAGTTCCCGTTGCAGTGCCATGAGCATTTCCCCAGCTCGTCTGACGTGTTCAGAATTGGGCTCCCAGGCTTGAGAATTTGCAGCGCTTTGCGCTGCGCCCTGTGGTGTATCCAGGCGACGTGCTTGTTCTTGCTTGAAGGTTTGTATGGAATTTTGGCGCGCTTGTTCAAGCTGACGTGCTTCTTCCCTGCGGAGCTTCTGGCTTTCTTCCAGGCGACGTGCCTGCTCCTGCCTGAAGGTTTGCATGGAATTTTGGCGTGCTTGTTCAAGCTGGCGATCCTCTTCCCTGCGGAGCCTCTGGCTTTCTTCCAGGCGACGTGCCTGCTCCTGCCTGAAGGTTTGCATGG
>JBOFKH010000068.1:0-1229 GCA_051657225.1 Alphaproteobacteria bacterium | reverse complement strand
TAGACTTTTTACATAAAAATGACAAATGCAACAGGATTACTATAATATAATTTAAAATCTTCAGTTTTAGTAAGTTTGTTGTGTTTGTTTGGCTTTTTAAAATTATTTTTAAAGTTTATTAATATTTTGAATTATTTTTATATTTTCAAAACATTCATAAAACTACAGATTTTTTAAAAACAAAAAATTTATGACAAAAAAAATGGCTAATACTTTAAGATGGAAAAAAAAACGTAAATATGAATAAAAACTATTATATATTATAGACAAAAAAAACTCAAAATACAACTAAAAATCATTTAAATATATAGTTTTAGAAATGTTCAAAATATGTCTATATGTTTTTCCATTTCAAAAACAATACAAAATACAATTATTGAATTGTTATATTTATATTTTCATTTTCACAACATTAAAAAAAAAAAAAAAAAAACACAAAATAAATCTGAATATTAATAAAACCTATAACATCAGCGACACTATAGATAATTTTCTTTTATTAGTTTAAACTAAAATTATTAAATTTAAATGTATATTTTCCATTTCCAGTTTTAGTGAGTTTGTAAGTTTTTAAAATATGTCTATATAGTTTTTATTAAGGTTTTGAAAATGAAAAACAAAATAAATAATTCTAAAAACATTAATAAGAGCTATATATATTTTATTAGATAAAATAGAAATGACAGCAAAATTACTAAAACTAAAATTAAAACTATTATTAAATATTAAATGAAAACTGATGATAATCAATGACATTATAGACATTTAAAAAAATTATAATAATAAAACGAACATTTTTATATATTTCCCAGTTAGTTTTAGTAACTTTGTTGTGCGTTTGTCTGTCATTACGTTAAAAAAAAAGTCTATATATGTTTTGAATTGTTTTGTATTTTCAAATTTTCATAAACTTACATCATTTTTAAAAAATAAAATAAATGACAACTAAATTACGACATCGTAAAAAAAAAAAAAAAAATTAAAAACAAAATAAAACAAGTTTTTAAATTATATATATATATATATATATATATATTTATTTATTTTTATTTATTTATTTATTTATTTATTTATTTTTTCAATTTTAGTTAGTTTTAATAATTTTGTAGTGCGTGTCATTTTTATTAGTTCTTAATAAAAATAAAAAGCAATTCATAACATTAATAACTTCAGAACAATAAAAGTTACACTATAACAATTAAACACGAGTAAACTCTTGAACGTCCTCG
>JBOFKH010000067.1:0-1214 GCA_051657225.1 Alphaproteobacteria bacterium | reverse complement strand
ACTACGAATCAGAACTCTACCACCAAACTATCCCTTAAAGCCCCCGTATCAACAATATCTCTAGGACTTTCTACCACATCCCCATTTTCGCGAATAGTGACGTTCGGCCAATAGTAAATCTCAGCTTCAATAGCGTTTGTAAATGCCCTTTGTAAATCCCAAACGGTATCTGCAAACGCTAAATCTATGTTACCTGTGGTTTCGTAGATTAACTTCATATTTTCTACGATGTCGATATACTGAGAGATAGCCTCATACACCCAGGGTCTAGGAAGTTTTCTCAGACCTCCTAGGCTCACAGACCCATTGTGAACTTCCTCAGCATAATCGACCTGCCAATCATAACTAGCAGATTTGTTATGAATTTTTTGGGGAGTCCATTTCAGAGATGGTTTTTTCATTATCGATAGCTCACAAACCAACCTTTGATTTCAGATCCCAAAACCTTCGTCACAGCCTTGAATCGAGATTGTTGTACTAAATCGAATAAAAAAGTTCCTGGGATTTCAGCTTTAGTAGCAGGGTCTATCAAACTTGCTTTTACCTTAGTGTTCCCCGAAATATAATTTGGAAGATATTTTGGTTTCGTAAGATTCCCCTCTAAGTACAGAGCATTAGCGTCCACTCCAGGGTAGGTTCTCCGATTCTGCACGTTTGTCTCTACAGATGCAAGGAGGGTTTGAGAAACAACGTTCTGAACCTGGTTTCCTAAATCGTCTTCTGTAAAACCTGTTCCGGGAGATTCGGTAAAAAGCTTTAAGTTTGAGTATTTACTGAAAGGGGTTCCCATTTGTTAGTCAGGTTTTGGAGTACGAGGTTTTTTCTCAGAGGGTTTAGGAGAGGGATTGTCAACCTTAGCTGGGACTGTGAGTTTTGGAGTCGGGGAGTCGGAACTTTTGGAGACAGTCACTTCATCGAAAATAGTTTTCTTAGCAGCTTCTTTACCCTCAGCCGTTTCTAGATATCTCTCTAAATCCAGAGCTTCATTACCCTCGAAGCTGTTATATCCAGGTTTTACCAAGGTGTTGTAAATAAATCTGGAACCTGCTCTGATAGGGGTTTCACGTTCAGGACGGTATACCACTGTAAGTTTCATTTTGTAAAATATTTTTTCTAAGAATTTGACTTAAAGATATCTACGAAAAACACCCCTCTGAGATTTATTTCTCAGAGGGGTATTTTTAATCTCAATCCGACCTAAGCTCCTGGAATCT
>JBOFKH010000066.1:0-2198 GCA_051657225.1 Alphaproteobacteria bacterium | reverse complement strand
ACATCCGCCATCCCTAACGGCATGCCCGGGTGCCCAGAATTTGCTTGCTCCACAGCATCCATAGCTAAGATTCGCAAGGCGTTAGCCATATCGCGTGTCGAAGAGAGTGAAGGTTTCACGTCAATTCCCTTTCAAAGAGGCGTCAGTTGCAGGCACCACCTTTGGCAGATCAGCCTCTTGGGGTTTAGGTAATGGGAGCAGTTCTTGCTGCCACGCCATGTGTTGCATATCCCAAGAAAAAATCTGAGGGACTTGGTCTAGGGGATTCAGCTCCACCCATTCCCAAGCAGCATTTTTAGAAAAAAGAGGGGTGTCTTGCATCAAAAGGGAAAACGCGTAGTTTCGATAAGTGATGCCAAAATAGCGTTGGAGGGTAAGGGCTGGTATCAGTTCAGTCAAGTCTCTGAGAGTTTGGATAGGCTTTCCTCCAACCTCTTGGACATGAAGGAAATAAACATTATGACCCCCAGGAATGGGCGGGAATACATGGCTCAAGCTTGAACCTTGGCGAATATGGGTTAGCAGCACTTCTCCTTTATTCGCCCCCAGCACCCGGCGAGAAAATTCATCCGCTTCATAGAAAAGGCACCCTGCAAAAAACAGCATACGTTGAACGGTGCTGGCATGTAAATCATAGAGCTTAACAGAGACATCCTGGAGTTTTCCAGAACGCAGGAGGGTGATGCGAACCTCCGGCTGTTTAGCCTGATTCAAAAGCGCGTCCATCTTATAAAAAGAGGGGCCAACTTCTTCACCGTCTACCGCTAGAATCACATCCCCTGGAAAAAGGATTTCATGGGCAGGTGAATCTTGAAAAATACTTTGGACAACCAATAATTTCCCCAAGGAATCAGGATATTTTTTATAATAATCAGCCACAAACTCAGGGGAAAATTTAAAAACACGGGCAAGCTCATCAATAGATTTGTAAGCAACCAAAGCCCCTGTGCCTCTTCGAACAGGCAAGGATGCTTTTTTTAAATCCTCAAAAGCATCCCACACAAATTCGATAGGGATAGCAAACCCAAAGCTATCCATATCAGATGAGTGAATAAGGCCAACGACGCGTCCTTTTTCATCACACAAAGGCGATCCGCTGCCGCCTCCCCTCGTGTTGAGGCTGATGCGGATAGACTGGGTTGGGAAAACGCCAGAAGCATCATAAAGCGTGCTGATATGCCCTGTTTGTAAAGAAAAAGATTGGCCTGCGTTTTGCCCTAGAATAAAAACGGAAGACCCTCTCACGGCACCCTTCGGATGAAGGGGAAGGGCTTGAATATCATGGGTTAAATGCTTGGGATCAATTTTTAAAAAAGCGAAATCTTGCCAAGGATCGTAATATAGCAGGTGTGCTTCTACCCGACGCCCGTTATAAAATGTAACCTCAAAAGAGCCAATAGCTGGGGCGCCCACAACGTGACGGTTTGTAAGAATGATGCCTCTTTTTTGGTCAACTAAAAAGCCGCTGCCGCAGATCTCTCCCGGGCTGCCATAGGCTGCGTATAAAAGCTTAGATGTAATGCTCACCACGCTGGAACGAGCTTTTTCAACAACGTTCTGAGGAATTTCTTGATAAGCTTTTACCTGGGAAACCCCGCCGGACAAAAAAATAACCGTTCCCAATCCAACCCAAATTTTCAAAAAAAATGACACGCTAGACGACCTTGTTTTTATTGTTTCTAAACATCTAGAGCTGTTTTAGCACAAACGAAATGGGTTAGAAAGTGGAATGATAACCTGCATATTTTTTAGAGAATGATGCAAAAAAGCAACTATATGATTTTGCAACTATTTGTTTTAATTTATTTTTTTAAATCAAAAGTTGTATTTTAGCAACTCAATTTGCTTAAATGAATTTTTTAAAGTGTAATAAGTTGCATTTTAGTTAAAGGTTCGTTAAATTTTTTCCAGTAGTAGTGCTTAGCTCATTAAAATAAATCGTTTTAAAAGCTAAAAAAGTACATAAAAACAACAAGTTGTTGTTTTTATGTATTTCGCTCTCATGGTTATAATATTTTTAATATAGGTTAATTTGATGATGAAAAAAATTTCATACGCGCTTGTGGGTGCAACACTTTTAACATCTGCAGCAATGGCTTCAGATATGACCCCGATGCCTGCTCTTTCTCCTGCTTGCAGTTTTTCAGGCTTCTATTCAGGTCTGACCATTGGTCATGCTTCGGGACACTCGAACGTAA
>JBOFKH010000065.1:0-1216 GCA_051657225.1 Alphaproteobacteria bacterium | reverse complement strand
GGATCTTCTGAGCAACGGTTGTGGTAGGCGGTGATTTTTGGCGTGCAAGGGATAGTTGCTTCTTTCTTTTCTGTGACTTATTCAGAGCACGATCAGGCTTTTTGGAGGGGAGCGTGCCTCTGTTGGTGTTATTTTTTTCCGGTTCCTTTGCTTTGCAAGATAAGACCCGTAGGAGTTGCCTCTACGTTTTTTGGGGGGGCCATGAAGGGATTGGTGGAGGTTATTTGCCATGTCTACAATCTTCCTAGACTCCTCGGAGCATACATAAGGCTCTTGGCTAGGCTCATCGTTGGCATCCCAACCGAAGTGGGCTAAGTCATAACTGGTTCCCTTTAGCCAATATGACTGATCGAATTCCACCTGAAGAATTTCTTGGGACATGGCTGTTTGATTTGTGAGAATTAGGCATCGGGAAAAAAATTTGAGTTTGGATGTGGCCAAAAAAACGACATTTTTTTAAATGAAGAGTATTTAAAATGGTGTAAGCGTTATT
Source organism: Alphaproteobacteria bacterium (assembly GCA_051657225.1). Classification (GTDB taxonomy): domain Bacteria; phylum Pseudomonadota; class Alphaproteobacteria; order Holosporales; family JBOFFI01; genus JBOFFI01. Next base: position 723 of record JBOFKH010000065.1, on the reverse strand, counting down.
GTTTTCAGTTTTAAAAAAAAGAATTGTTCGTTGATTCAGTTTTGAAAATAAAAGACAAGAATTTAAACGACATAATCATAATCGGTGTGTGATGTGAAAGAAGGTAGCAAACAAACAAAATGAGCTGCGTTTGGACACCTCCGAGATCCAAGCGACGGTGGTACTTGTATCAGTACAAGAAGAAGAGAGAAGAGGTACAAGAGAAAATTTGGAATAGCAGTGTAACTCTCATCTGTTTTTTGGTTTAGCTAATACTCTGACAAAGGTGTTGTTTGCTTCCTTTGAGAAGAATAGTACACATTCAGAAAGCACCATGAGGACACCATTGGAAAAGGTGCATTATATTGAGCCAGTGAATTCTCCGAGGGTTCAAGGGAGTGATAAGTGTCGAAAGTGTAATTTTTGCAGATGTGCCCCGTGTTTCATGGAAAACGATGATAACTACAAAAGACTTGTTGTTTTGGGTACAGCGATGGAGGACAGAGGTTGGGATGCTGTTCATATTAGGGATTCCATTGGAATAGAGATGTTATACCATTACCGTGACACCAATGCAAAGAACTGGTGGAAAATGCCTTACTGTATTGAACGAGAGATAAGGGATGCCTATCCACCAGAAAAACAAAGCAAAATGGGAAGGAGACTGTTAAAAATCAAGTAGGCATATTCGTCAATTATTTTACTCTACTAGAGGCTAGCTTCTACTTCTAGTTTAACACATTG
>JBOFKH010000064.1:0-1332 GCA_051657225.1 Alphaproteobacteria bacterium | reverse complement strand
GATGAATTTATCACAAGTTGAATGTCTGGTCTTTCTTCGCCTTTTGAGTTGCAACAGCAAAGAAAGTTTATTGGGCTTTCGCTTTTTGGGTATCTCGCTTTAAGCTCTGCCCTTTTTGCAATCTTGTTTTCAGCATTTGCATATTCTTCAGCAATCGACAAGGGTAATTCTTTTTTTCTTATGCCCTCTAACCCTGCCGAAACAATCTTAGACAAAAAAGGCTGTCCGTGTTCCCTTGTTGAAAGGACTATATTTTTCTTTGGCTTGTGTGTTTTAATTTCAATGCCGTAAAGTTCTTCCATTGCCCTTACTTGCTTTTTCGTTGCTTCCATTTCAAGCCCTGTGTCAAAAAAACAATATGCAATCGGTGGAAGTTCAAACGCTTTTCTGACCGTTTCAATCAAGTGCAACACAATATCACTATCTGCTCCGCCTGAATAGGAACAAATTGCATTCGGATATTCAACTAATCTTTTTGCAATTATGCTTTGTATCGCTTGAAATTTATGTGGTGCGTCAAAATCCGCATACGGTGGTCTGTCTGTGTAAACCTTGCTTTTAAATACCATAACCATATCCCCCTATTTCTTATTCAAAACCAGTTCCTTAACTTTCCAATACCTAGGCGGAATTTCAATATCAAGCTCTAAACACTTATGAACCGCCCAAACTATTTTATAATTCCTTGCCTGTGCAAACTTCCACATATCCACCCAACTATCTAAATTACGATACTCGTTGTAATTCATCTGTTTAAGCGTTTCCGTTTCAAGCCTTTCAACTTCTTTTAGCTCCGCTTGCACTCGTTCCTGTTCCTGACGCTCCCTCACCTCTTTCTCGAAACTAAACTCACAATAAGGACAAATCAAAACGTTTTGTTCCAACGTGCCATAACAAGACGGACACATTTTTATTTTGATTTCTGACTGCTCGTTTTTGGTTCTGCCGTCAAGGGTGTAAATTCTATTATCATCAACAAAACCGTGTTCGTAAACATTCCCGCAGTAGTCAATAATTTTAGACACCTTTTGAGGGTTGTTTTTGTCGGTTCGCATTCCTCGCATTGCCATTTGAATGTACAATGTCAAAGATTTTGTTTTTTTGAGAAGTAAAATCGTTTCGCAGTCTGAAATATCTAACCCCTCGCCGAAAAGTGAATTATTAAGCAAAACATCAATTTCACCACGTCTAAACCGCTCCATTGTTTCTAGTCTTACATCTTTTTTGCTCGTTCCGTCAAGTGCTTCTGCTCTGTAGCCGTGCCGTCTAAATTCTTCTGCTGTCGCATACGCCGCCTTAACTGATGAACAATAAGCAATAGCCTTTGTGCCG
>JBOFKH010000063.1:0-4955 GCA_051657225.1 Alphaproteobacteria bacterium | reverse complement strand
ACTCGTTCCATCAACGCTGTTAGAACCATCCTAAAAACTCTCTGATTCGGTCTTACTTCCCCATGAGCATAAGCCTCCTTATCGCCATTCAGATGTAAGGCCAAGGCACTGGCCATGCCAGCAGAACGGGACCATCCAGCTTGGCACTGGACGACAAAAACAGTGACTCCTTGACCCAGTGCAGAATTAACAAAATCTGCAACAGTATCCGCCTGTTCTTTATAAATTCCTGTCCCAGAAATAGCACCAGAATATTGCAAACAATCTTGCTCAATATCGTCAAATGCCAAAACTAGATAAGACAAACAATTTAATTTTGCATCCCATCTTCTAGCATTATTCAGAAGTTTTTTGTGCTGATTAACGCCAATCATTTCGTTAATGGAAATTGCTAGAAATGGGCGATCGCATTCAAAATCATCGATCTGATTTTCCGCCAAGCAATATATATGATATTTACCCACCACAATGCTCCCGTAATGGCTTGAGGACAAGATTTTCTGTAAAAGAAACTTGTTTTTCAAGTATATCTAAACTATATTTTTCAGTTATTGAATTATATAGTTTTTGGGCTTCTTTCTCAAAGTGAAGTTTGACTTTTTCAATTGACTGTCGTTCTTTTGCCGCAATATAAGCGATCGCATTTTCAGTTGCTTTACTAATTATATACTGTCGGTCACCACTAATATCTTTAGCAAAATAACGAACGACCGCTGGGTACTCAGCCTTTGTTCTCGCATATTTGCCAGTACTGGTTGAAGTCGCCATAAGTGGATTAGCATCAACCAAGTTACGAGCAGACTGAACAGCACAATGAAAAGTTAATACATTTAATACTCTTTCACTTGCGGCTACAAGCGTTTGCATTATGGTTCTCCTTCGTCTTCTTTTTGCTCTGAAAAATAATAAATAATCCCTAGCCAGATTAATGCCCAGGAAAATATCGCCAAGACAAAAGTTAATGGCTTAATACTCCCCATGTTCAACATCTCCGTAGACTTTTTTAAAAAGCGCGATCGCTCCAATAATAACAGCGAAAGCAACCAAGACAAACAATAACGGTACAATTATGAGTGAGTGCATTTTTCGACTTTTTCCAGCTTAGCAATATCAATTTTTTTGCCAATATCAATCCCTTCATCTAGCCCTTTTGTATAAGCAGCATAGGATACGGCATATACAAAGAAAACACTAAAAGCTACAGTGAGCATAACAAACTCCCTAAAATCCCCAATTTTGTTTTAGCAATTCTTTGTACATATTTTCTTTTGCCATTGTTTGGCGATAAAAATCAACTGTAAATTGTTGTAAATCCTCAATTTTTAGTGATTTAATTCGCTGTTCAAAAGCCATTAAATTAAACTGCTGTTCCATGGAAAGCTCTATTTTGTCCAACTACTTTGTCCTCTGATACTACTTTTTGACACTTTGATAGTGGATAAAGGAAAGTGCGATCGCCTGTCCTACCTTCTACCGTTTCAGCATAGCCACGTACAAGAATATGCGTTGCTGATTGGGATGGAACGAATTGAACAACTCGCGGCATCCAGTTTCTAGGGAGATTTCTTGTTTGACTTTGAATTGCGCTGATCATTTTCTAACTCCTTAAGAACAAACCTCCAACAGAAGCGAGAGATCTCAGGTCCAGAATTTAACCCGGTTAGCCCTGAGAGCTTCTGAAGCACTTCTCTTTCCTTCAAAGACAGTTTCATGTCCAATCGCTTTATGTCTTTCATACAAAAAACTATATCCGGTTTTACCGGAATTGTCAAATATGGCAAGAATGCTTACTGTGACCAGATTTGAAGCGAATGATATTAATTAAAAAATTAGGGTATATTCGGATCATCGTCTTCGGCCAATTAAATGAATAACGACTCACTCTCAGTCTCTGAGATATGCCCATACAAAGGCAGTACATCATTCTTACTAACAAAAGAAAGCTTAATTCAGCAAGCGAAAATAATCCGCAGGGAAGATGCGATAGGACTTAAGGCTGCTGATTCATTAGAAAAAATCATACATAAGCTATCCATTAGCACAGTCGCAGATATGATTTCATCAGAACTATCACATCTGCGACAAGAAGTCGTCCATCTAGAGGAAGAAGGATATCAAGATATTGCAAACGAATTATCTTTATTAATTAGTTCATCAAATCGACTATCCGTCCAAGTTGGATTTGCAGACGAATTATATATGCTTGACGATCGCTGACCGACAATAGTTCGGGCAGAACAGTGCGGAACAGGAACTCTTGGTCTGCACTGTCTAATTTAGAAATTGCATCGCATATCAAAACCCGTGATTTAGGGTACGAGTTAGGGCGCTTGCCTAGTACTAAATAATCAAGATTTGTATCAAGAGTGGAATAAAAACGAAACTCATCTAAAGAGGAAACACACATCCCTTCGTTTTCGCGACGTTTGACGGTAGAGGGAGACAATAAATTATTTGCACTAATTTTATCGTTAGCAGATCGACTCCATTGCTCTGGCGTCATGTGGCCACGAGCGATGCGTAGCCGCTTACCCATACGGAACAAGTCAACACGAAAACGATCAACCTCATCGGGCCGAGGAAGTGTGGTTGCTGAGTCAACAGGGCGACTAAGTAACTGCATCAAAAAGTCAGCTAGATATCTGTAAGAATTTTCTTTCTTTAAGGAAATTTCGTAAAGTAATTTGACAGCCAAATCAATTTGGTCCTCTACCTCAAGATCTACAAACAGCATCTGAGTTGCAAGAGGTGTCAGCTCTGTTTTTTGTGGTTCCCGATCAAACAAAATGTGATCAAGGGAATAGCCTAGATGATTTAAGTATTTATAAATTCCCAGGTTTGACGGTAAGTTCAACCCTTGTTCAAGCCTGCCAACAATGCCAGTGTGAACCTCGTATCCAACATATTTAGATACCGCAGCAGCGAATAGCCCCTGCGATGGAGGGCTTATTTTTGCGCCAAACTTGGCTGATCGCTCTTCTATATTTGCTGGCGTCAAAATATGTCCCAACGACTTCCGAATGCGCAAGACGCGATCGCCGATCTGCTTCATACAGTCGGTTATCGCACTTTGCTGACCATTGAAAGACACTGGTTCCACAGCCATAATCATCATTTTTGAGACCTCTATTGACACTTGCCAGATTTAGGAATATTCTTATATATAGGTGGTACAAAAATTATACCTTGTTTAATTGTGTTTTTATGTCTCCAAAGGAAATTAGATGTTCCTTATGGCTTTACGGTTATACGGTTGAAAAATTTGCGATAAAACTTGGTCTTTCTAAAGGGATGGTCTACAAAGTCATCAACGGGGAAAAGCAAACCCCATGGATACAGCAGGCGATCGCAAAAGAGATCCGTAAACCAATCAATGAAGTGTTTCCACCTGAATTGTAGCAGTATGTATTCATGTATTGCAAATTGTTAATCAATATAGTTGGGGTCAAAAATGGTTTTACCTATTGTGGCTGGTGTTTGGGCTTTTGGAGTTTTATATGCTTGGGCGATCGCATGGTGTGGGTCGGATTAATGTCAAAAATTAGGGCAACAAAGACCCACGAGTTGCAAATGGCTCTCAAGGGCATAAATTTTTTCTTAGACTTAAGTGAGCATTGGGGTGTTGCTACGTTTTATTGTGACGACCTGGAGATTGGCGATTTTGTAAATCTTGTCTATTCCAGTGGTTCTCAGCCTTATATAGTTTCCGATGTCGAGTTTTTCTTTGATGGGATTTGTACAGCCAAATTTTTGAAGGTGCAACAAAATTGAGCAAACGACAAGCTACGGATTCGGTTTTGCGAATTAAGCATAGTGCGCAGCGGTTAATGGACGAAGTTACAACGGCAATCAATGTGTCAACGGAGCAGTTACAAACGCTGTACCAGATTGCAACGCAGATAGAGAGAGCTGAAAAGCAATTCAAAGCAGGATTTCGCAAATGGGAGGAAGGGGAATTGGCACCCCAAGAGCGGCCAACAATTGTAAACGGTGTATCAATAGATTAAGGAGCAAAATATGTTAGACGAATTGGAAAAATCTTGGATTAAATTAATCGATTCTTTGTCCAAAAAATCTGATTTTTCAGAAGCAGAAGTTAGATCTATCGAATTTTTGGTAGATCAAATGGAAGGTATGGCTCAGTCGTTTTCTGGGCAAGTGGAAATTCCAGATATGTAATTATTGGGAGCAGCGAACCCATTAACTCGGCAACTTCATAACGGAACAGTCGCGGTACTAGTTGGTACCTAGTACCGCTTTTATTTGTCAAAAATATGGAAATCAAAGAAATTCAAGTAACATACGGTCGAACCTGGCAACTTAGGCAGTACGAGCCATTAAATATAAGTATTTCCCTGTCAGCAAGCATTACAGAGGACGAAGATGTTACAATAGCATTAGAAAAATTGCAGGATATCGCAAAAGAATCAGTCAAAAAATCCGCCACTCCGTTATTAGAAAAATTTGGGCGAATTCAACCGCAGAGAGAGATGCAAAATGGACCAACAACAACAATTTGAGGTAATAGTCGAGTTACTTCAAACACAAACAAAATTGCTTGAGCAAATCAGGGATAGCTTAAATCAACCAAAGACAGCGCCAAACTACCAAAAAGCATTAGAAGATTTTCCAAATTTCGATTGGTCTAGCTTTGGCGCAACTATTGATGGACGCGATCAAGATGGGGTAGCTGCGGTGGTTTGGCGGGGAAATCGATATCTTCGACGCAGTGCTAGCAATAAATTCAAGCCAGCGATTTGGTTTAGTAGAAGTACTGGCAAAGACGACAAAGGTGAGACCGTGTATGAACGACTGATTACGTTTGCACCTCTAAGTCAATCAGAACCATTGCCAGACAAAGTAAAACCGCGCTAGGCACAGGCTTGCCCCGGCAAGAAGATCCGAGTCAAGCATCCTCCCCCTACACCCCGCTCGGGTCTTTCCTTAATCCTTGC
>JBOFKH010000062.1:0-4993 GCA_051657225.1 Alphaproteobacteria bacterium | reverse complement strand
CTTCTAAAAATGCGAGATGAAACGCTGCCAAATCTCCAAGCAGAATTAGATGAATTTACCTATGCTTTGCGAGAATGGATGAACAAATACCACAACAACGGAACATCCTATAATTTACAGTCAATAAAAACTGGAACTCAGATTTTCCCAAATGGTGCCGCCACTGTCCTCACCAATCCCCAAGGAACCCTTCGAATTGCAACTATTGATAAAACAACCAAAGCCTTTGTGGACGTTTTAGATCTTGATTTAACCACTTGCGCCACACTACAAGATGTTTTTAACGCCATTAATGCTGTTGCGTCGATGAATGCATCCATGACATTGGAAAATAAGGTGCAGCTTCAAAGCACAAACCCAAATTTCAGCATTGCCGTTGTTGATCTTGATCCTCCCTCCAGTGTTCAAACAACAGATGGTCATATGATCTCCCTTCCACATTTTATTGGACTCCAAGATTTTTTTGTAACACCAGATTTTTTCAATGGTGTTCGAGCTGCAGGCATTGCAAATGTTCTAGATGTTAATCCCTATTATATAAGCAACCCAAATTTTTTTGAATGTGGAACCCTTTCAAGGCTACCTGCTCCAGATTACGGAGATAGAATTGCCGTTGAGGAAAGCGATGCAGAAACGATTCAACTGATGCAAGATTTGTCTGAGAAAAAAATTGACTTCCAAAAAGCAGGCTTCCTTCCAAAATTTGACGGGGATAGCCTCTTAAATTACGTTCAAAATACCATAGAAGATTTTGCGATTCAAACTGATAGAGCTGTTTCCATCTTTGAGGATGAACAAAATCTTTTTGAAGCTCTGGAAGAAGACATCAAAAATTTTTCCCAACCTAATATTCAAGATGAAATACAGGCGTTACTCTTCTGCCAAATGTACCTTCAATCCTTGATGGGTGTTTTTAATATTTTAAGAAGCAATAACGATCTCATCTCTCGATTATTGATGAACGCTTAGTTATAGGAGCTTAAAGCCATGTTTCATGTTTCAACCAGGCACACCTTTGATGGTCTTCAACGTCAAAACGCCAAAAAACAGACAGAGCTCGCCACTTCTGTCTTAAGGATTTCAACAGGTTACAAAGCAGAAGAATGGGGAGAAGCACCCAAAGAAACAAAAATCGTTCTTTCGTCTTTTGCTGACAAAGAAATTGGACTTTCCTTTGAATCACTTAATCAAAGATCTCTGCTTACAGAATTAAAGCCCTACGAAATAGCCATAAACCAGACCAACCAAGTTTTAAAAGATTTTTTTGTATTGTGTAAGGGAGCTAATAACGCCGCTGTCAACAGCACTATCAGTTTCCCAGAGCGCCTAAAACAGTTAGAATATCAGTTAACTGTATTACTAAATCAAAAAGATGTTTACGGAAATTATATTTTTGCTGGAATCCGAACGGATCAAAAGCCTGTAGACATGACAAATTATCCCCAAGATTACAGCCTAGAGCCCCAGATAGAAGATATAAATAATCCTGGAACTTGGATTGATAATCCTGATTATATTAAAAACAGAACGTATTTTGATTATTATAAAGGCTCTGATGAGACCTTGAAAATCAAGCTAAAAAAAGAAACCCAAAAAGTTGATTTTCGAATAAAAGCTAACCATGCGTGTTTTGAGAAAGCTTTCCGTGCTTTCCGGGGAGCAAGGCTGATTGATTTAGGCCCTCCCCAAAACGCTAAACATTTTGAGCCCGTTGAAGATATCTTAGTAGAAGCTATTGCCCAACTTAACGATGAGCTTCTCATCCACACGGGCCATATGGAACAAATTTTTATGGATGTTAATGAAGGCCTTTCGGATGAAATTAACGCAGCGAAAAATTCTTGGGGGGATATCGCTGGACAAGATATTTTAGATGGTCTTCAAGATTATCAATTGTTAAAAGTGGCCATCATGATCAACAATGAGCTTACCTTCAACACGATTAAATTTTTGGAAGATTTTATAAAATCTATCCGTTAAGCTTCAAAAACCTGTGGAGAACAATGGGGTAAATTGGGGATAAAAAAAATTTAACAATCCCCTCAATATAACCCACATTTTATCCACAGATTTTTCTTGTTTTAAAAAAAAATACACAGGCTGTGGATTTTTTACCTGTTCTCTTAAAATAAATAGCTTTAAAGTGGTTTAAAGATGTGGTTAAACGTGTGGAAAAAAAATCTCCACACATTCCACAGGGATATACAACCATTACCACCTTTTTTTATTCTTTTTTATAAAAGTAAAAAAATATGTATCACATGGGCTAAACGAAAAAAAATGCTTTCTAAAACCATTGTTAACCCTTTTCAAAAAAAAGTTTTAGGATCTCCCCCAGTGTGGTTTATGCGTCAGGCTGGGCGCTCTTTACCAGAATATGTAAACCTGCGAAGCCATTTTCCAGATTTCATCTCCTTTTGCTTAAATCCTGAGGCGGTCTGCGAAGCAACGCTTCAACCCATACGTCGATTTGAGATGGATTCGGCGATTCTTTTTTCAGATATTCTGCTTCTTCCCTCGGTGTGCGGGCAAAACGTAACGTTCAAAGAAAAGCAAGGCCCCTGTTTGTCACCGCTTCAAATTCCTCATTTTCTGGAACAGACATTTGAATCCATAGAAGAAAAGCTTGAGCCAGTTTTTGAGGCTATCCACCAAATACAAATAAAACTTCCTGAAAAGGTTGGGTTAATTGGGTTCGCTGGAGCTCCCTGGACGGTGGCGCTATACATGCTAGAGCAAGCAAGCTCGAAAGATTTTCACCAAGCAAAGTGTGCTATGTTTAAAGATGCTAACCTGTTCCAACAGATCCTGGATCATCTCACGTTGTTGACAGCACGCTACCTAGAACGCCAAATCCAATCCGGAGTTCACCTGATTCAGCTTTTTGAAAGCTGGGCGAATCTGGTGCCTGCTCCCTTTTTTGAGCCTTGGATTTTAAAGCCTACCCAACAAATTTGTCGTTTTCTAAAGTCTCGCTATCCAACGGTTCCCATCATTGGCTTCCCCAAAGGGCTTGGGGTTTTCGCTCTCAAAGCTTACCAAGCGGCTACCCAAGTAGATGGTTTATCTGTTGATTTTTCGGTTCCTTTGGAAGAGGCGAAACAGATTCCCTGCGTCATTCAAGGGAATCTAGATCCCTCTGTTTTATTAGCAGGTGGAAGCCTTTTAAAAGAACAAACAAACCTCATTCTCAAGACCATGGAAAAAACCCCTTTTATTTTCAACCTGGGTCATGGCATGCTACCCCAAACACCGTTGGAACATATCGGTGAATTAATTCGAAACATTCGGGAGTATGGCGCATCACCATGTTAAAAAAAGCTTCAGAACCCGTGAAAAACGTTGAAAAAACCTCGGTTATTTTGCTTAATTTAGGGGGGCCTTTAGACCTTAGGGGGGTCTACCCCTTTTTAAAAAGCTTGTTTGAAGACCCAGCCATTCTGCCTCTTCCAAGCTGGCCACGTAAGCTGCTTGCCCGCTGGATTGCACGCAGGCGGACCCCTGAAGCTGAACACATTTACAGCCAGCTGGGTGGAAAATCTCCCCTGTTTGAAAATACCCAATCACAAGCCCAAGCCCTTGAAAAAGCCCTTGGAAAGGGATATTCTGTTTTTGTAGCCATGCGCCACGCACCTCCTCTCATTGAATCTATCATTCCTTATCTTCAGGCGGAAAACCCTGATGAAGTTGTTTTGCTTCCGCTTTATCCGCAATTTTCAACCACCACCACAGGTTCTGCCTTTAAAGAATTTCAACGTCAAATAGCCAAGCACTCCCTCCCGTGTCGGCTGACATTACTGTGTTGCTATCCGGAGCTTCATGGCTTTGCTGAAGCGACGGCAGACCTTATCCATCAGCGGTTACCTGTTTTTAAAAAAGCACCCAGGTTGCTTTTTTCTGCCCATGGACTTCCTCAACGCATCGTGAAATCTGGAGACCCCTACGTTTCCCATATCCATCGCTCAGTTAAAGAAGTTTTAAAAGCCCTGGGGCCTCATTCCCTTGAGTGGACTATCTGTTACCAAAGCAAGGTAGGACCTTTGGAGTGGACGCGTCCCAGCCTTGATGAAGCTCTTGGGGAAGCTGCCAAAAATCAAGAGCCAGTTTTGGTGATTCCTGTTTCGTTTGTGAGTGAGCATTCTGAAACCCTTGTTGAGTTAGACATAACCTATCGCCAAAAAGCGCGTGATTTGGGCATTGAGCACTACGAACGTCTTGGGACTGTTTCTTGCCATCCCTACTTCATACGAGGCCTTACACGTTTTGTGAAAGACCGGAAGAAATTTTGTGAAGTTTGCCCGCAAGATGCACTTGCTTGTTGGCGACGTCCAATACAATCGGCTTAAGGTACAAGAGAATACCATGGACTGGCTTTCAGATTTTTATCCCCTGCTAAAAGTGCTTCACATTCTCTCTTTTATTGCGTGGATGGCGGGTTTGCTCTATCTTCCCCGGTTGTTTGTTTACCATGCGATGGAACCTGCAACGTCTCACACTTATGCCCTTTTTGTGGTGATGGAGCGGCGCCTGCTGCGAGGGATCATGCTGCCAGCGAAGGTCGCTGTTTTTTTGTTTGGAGGACTCCTCGCTTACTATCCAGGGATGTTATCTGGCTCACCTCTTTGGTTTTGGATAAAGCTTTCCCTAGCGTTTATGTTGGCAGCGCTTCATGGTTGGATGATCCGTTGGTGGAAAGCCTTCCGGGATCGACGCAACACCAAAAGCCACACTTTTTTTCGTTGGGTTAATGAAATCCCTTTCATCATTGCGGCGATCATGGTTTACTTGGTTATTTTTAAACCTTTTTAACCATGTGAGATTTTTTGATGTCTGCTTCGGTGTCTTCTCCTCCTGTTGTGGTAAGATTTGCGCCTTCCCCTACGGGTTTTCTGCATATTGGAGGGGCAAGGACGGCTCTGTTTAATTGGCTTTTTGCGCGCCATACGGGCGGAAAATTTTTGTTACGCATCGAAGATACAGACCGGGCTCGTTC
>JBOFKH010000061.1:0-1289 GCA_051657225.1 Alphaproteobacteria bacterium | reverse complement strand
TTGATGATGTGTTACGGTCTTGCCTTGTCTGATTTTTACCGTTTTGTTCTCACAACGTTTACTGATGGCTTCAGAAGTCCCCCATTCATTTGCCTCAAAATATATTGTGGTTCCCATGTTAGCGGCATTGCTTGTGATTTCTGCCTGTTGCATCCGCATGAGCAACTGCGATTCGTTTTGGTACCCAAGAACGGCTAGAAACCCGTAAGAACGATATTCTTGAAGCCAAAGACCTAGGTTAGGCAAGGTGATAGAAGCAGCTTCGTCAAGCATCAAGACAAAAGGTGACTGCCGCTCAGTTTCCGATCCACAACTAGAACGAACAATTAAGTCGATCGCCGCTGCAATAATTGGCTTAGAAATGTTTGGTCTATCTTTATCTACCTGAAAAAACACTACCTTTTTCCCATCCAACTGCATTGGAATATCATTGTAAATTAAGCTTTGAATAGACTTACCACTCATCAGGTCTTGTAAGTTTGTTACAGAGCTTGCAATAATACCGCCAGACGTTTGAGGAGCATTAGCAACTGATCGAATCCCTGTTGTAGAGAGTGAAGCCCATACGCTTAAGTCTAAATTTTCTTTGGCAGCTTGAAGTCTGCCGATATAATTTTCAAGACTAATAAATGAAAAAACTGAGAGCATATCAGGATAAGGAGAATTCTTGGCAAACATACAAGGTGTTTTGATAGCCGTTTTTCCCTGCTTTCCAAAGAATGGATCTTCCGATCTCCCTCTAGTTCCTAAATTCTCGTGAACCGTATTAATAATTTCAAAAGCTCCATCAACATCATCACCATCCTTCATGTACTCCAGAAGGTTCATTCCATCATGAGGAAAAACAAAAACTTCATAGCCCAAAGCCTTTAAAATGGGTGCGTGTCTTCGGGTCAAATCGCCTTTTGAGTCGTATACAAGTAGAGTTGAACCTTGAGCTGCAAAATCATCAAGCAATGGCGAGATAACCGATTCGGTCTTACCTCCACCCGATTTCCCTACAATCTTCAACCCTGGGCCTAAATCAGGAAGCATTAATTGAAAATCACTACCGATCGCCCCAGCAATTTTAGATGGGACTTTTTCGCGCATCTGTTTTGCAGCTTTGCGACGGCAAGCGTTAATTTCCCATAAGTTTGCCCATCGCGCATTAGCTAAAGGGTTGTGATGAGCTTCGACTATTTTGGCAAAGATTAAAAGAGCGATGATGCCAATCATCGGCCCAATAAATTGAGGCGTAGCAAGACGACTAAATGCAGAGCCTGGGTCGTAAGGCTTGACAGGTTGTG
>JBOFKH010000060.1:0-13237 GCA_051657225.1 Alphaproteobacteria bacterium | reverse complement strand
GCAGCATGGTTTTCTCTCCTTAAGAATCGCACTTCGACCGACATAAAAGCTTTGAGATGCACCTCATATGCCAACAAATTACCCCAAGAATCGTCATCAAGAAAACCAAATAAATGGGTGCTGGAATCCCCACTAAAGAAAAGGTGATTTGATCACAGGGAATGTGCCTGAGCTTGAGAAGATTTTCTGCCATTTCTTCTATTGTCTCTCCTGCAGGCTCCTGAACACGGCAAAAGCCAGGGGCTGCAACCCAGTGTTGCTGGATGGCCGTGTGGTAGAGCGCCACACCCGCCCCTCCAAACCACATAACAGACAAGAGCTTTAAGGAAAATAAGAGCTTCTTATCTCCCATAAAACACGTTAGACCTGCAAAGGTTCCTCCCCCAAGGAAGAAAAAACGCTCCACTTTACAAAGCACGCAAGAAGAAATGCCTCCCCACACTTCCAGAGCCATGGAAGCCCCAAACAATCCGAAACATCCTATAGAAAACAAAACCGTAAGCCAGCGAACAGGTGACATAAATTCTTCCCCTTTTTTAACAGGTCGTTTTTTAAAGAAATTTCACCACAAACATGCCACCGAGAATCACAAAGAAAGAAGCAAGGGTCAACCAAACCAAATTTTTCTCAACTCTATCACGAATCTGGTCGCCATAAAAATAAAAAAGCGTTGCCAGAGAGAAGAAGCGGATCCCACGGGCTACAAAAGAAGCCGTGGTAAACGTGAAAAGATCTAATTTAATGAGGCCACAAGCTATGGTCACAATTTTGTAAGGGATAGGGGTTAACCCTTTGGCTGCAATAATCCAAAACCCCCATGTGTGAAATTGTTCTTGGAAGGAGGCAAAGCCTTGCTCGAGCCCCAGGGTTTTGATTGTCCACAAACCAACAGATTCATACAAGGTATATCCGATGACATAGCCAATCCAACCCCCGATCACGGAAATGAGGGTGCAAAAAGTTGCTAAAAACCACGCGCGTTCTTTTTGCTTTAACAGCATCGCAACATATAGGGGATCTGGGGGAAATGGAGAGATAAAGCTTTCAAGAAACGTGACAACCCCCAAGCTCCAAAGCGCGGTAGGCTTGTCAGCAAAAGCCATGATAAACTGGTAACATTTCTTAAACATTAAAAAATAGGCTCTGCTTTTAGCTAATTCTTTACAAATTCTTTAGAGCCTAACACAGTTTACAGGCAGCTTCACTTTTTTTCTGAAAGCTCCACAACCCTTGGGTGAATTTTTTTCATTTTTTTTTAAGGACAGGGTGCAAAAAAAATGATAGGATCACTGGGTTTTTAATGGAATCAAAATGGAGGTTTGTTTGCCATGACAGCGTTGAAACATAGCAAAACGTTTGAGAGCTTGAAAGAGGCTTTTGCTGGGGAATCCCAGGCGAACCGCCGGTATCTCTATTTCGCCCAAATTGCGGATGTTGAGGGACACACAGATGCTGCTTCGGTTTTTCGTTCTACGGCAGAAGGTGAGACCGGTCATGCTCACGGGCACTTAGAATTTTTGAAAGAAGTAGGGGACCCAGCGACGGGCCACCCCATCGGCACAACCTCTGATAACCTGAAAGCCGCCATCGCAGGGGAAACCCATGAGTATACGGATATGTACCCAGGGATGGCACGCATTGCCCGGGAAGAAGGATTTGAGGAAATTGCAGAGTGGTTTGAAACCCTCGCCAAAGCAGAACGCTCCCACGCGGGCAAGTTTCAAAAAATGCTTGATTCTCTTTAATGATTGGTTGAGTTGGGCAAGGGGCTCTGTTGAGAATACGTGGCCCCTTGTTTTAATGCATGTTTTGTGGATCCGGAAACGGCTGGTGTGCAGATGCTAAGGACAAAAACATAATGACTTCTTTTTCGTTTACAACGCAGCCTGACTATGAAAGGGACAAAAAAATTGAGGAGGGCCTTCGCAAAGAATGTGAATTCCTCACAGGGATTAGAGAAAATTTTAAAACACATTCTATTTATGCAAAAAGTGAAGATGTATTTGCTGGAGGCGTAAACATTGAACTTCATGGAGATATTTTGTGGATTGATTCTATTTGGATTGACTCCAATTTTAGAGGGCAAGGAATAGGAAAAAAGCTCTTGCAAGAAGCAGCTCTTTTCGCAATCCAAAATAAAGCCAAAGAGATACAACTGAATACCTATTTTCAAGAGGCTCATCGTTTTTTTTTAGCGTGTAGCTTTGAAGATGTAGCTATCATTCCCAATTGGAAGTATGGTCTGACATGCACCTTGATGAAAAAAACCTTAGTGAGGTGAGTAGGCAAGTATTTATGCTCATGCACCCAAACGACAGAGGCAATGCGTCTGGTAATCTTAACCCATGTCATCGCAACCTGGGACTAAACACCTAGGTTTAACAACCCCTTTTTTGCGAGCAATCGCTCAAGGGCTGTCCAATCGCGGCGTCCGAGGTCTGGCTCAAAGGCGCGCATGTCGTCCCTGGCGCGGCGACAGGTTTCAGGAGATGGTATGGAAAACCCAGGCGTTTTTGGATCGTTCCCCATGGCTTGGGTTTGGACAATACAGGCTTTTTCCAAGTAGATGGTATAAAATAAAGCTTCTTGGAGGGTTTTGCCGCAGGTGAGCGTACCGTGGTTTTTCAAAAACATGCAAAAATTTTTTCCCAAATCCTGCACAAGATTCTGCCCTTGGTCTTGTCCCAATACGAGGGAATCATACGCATGGTAGGAGAGTTGTTCATAGAAATGAAATGAAAATTGGCTTATAGGAAGTAATCCGCAAGCCATGGCTGAAACAGCTACCCCCGCATAGGTGTGCAGGTGCACCGCTGCGTGAATGTCTTGCCTTGCTCGATAAAGGGAAGCATGAAGGGCATAACCCGTTTGGTTATACTGATATTCTTCTCCTTCTAACACGCGGCCATCAAAGCTGACCTTCAGCAGGGTTTGGGGGGTTACTTCCTCAAACAGCAAGCCAAAGGGATAGATCAAAAAAGCATCTTCCCCGGCAAGACGCGCTGAAACGTGGGTATAGGTGAGGTCATCCAACTTCAAGTAAGCCAGAAAACGGTAGAGTAGGGTGAGTTCATGCCTCAGCTGGGATTCGTCCAAAATTGCGTT
Source organism: Alphaproteobacteria bacterium (assembly GCA_051657225.1). Taxonomy (GTDB): domain Bacteria; phylum Pseudomonadota; class Alphaproteobacteria; order Holosporales; family JBOFFI01; genus JBOFFI01. The sequence continues at coordinate 10,132 of JBOFKH010000060.1, read as the reverse complement.
ATTCATAGAGACTTCCTCAAAGATCAAGCGTTAAACCATCGTAGGCGGGTTCTACCCCGGGGGGCAGGTTTTGACAAAGGGTTTCAAAATCCATAGCTTGGCCCATGTGGGTTAACAGAGCCTTTTTAGGGTTGACTTTTTCAATCCAAGAAAGGGTAAGCTCCAGGTGTGCGTGGGTGGGGCGTGGCGCAATGTCCATGCAATCTACCACCCATAGATCAATCCCCTCCAGCAAAGCAAGGGCTTCAGGGCTTAAAGAAACCACGTCTGTAGAATAGGCAAAGGTGGGAAAACGAAACCCTAAACTTGAGGAATAGCCGTGATTTTGCACGAATGGAACAACCTGGATACCTTCAATTTCGAAAGGCTGAAGCATTAATTCATGAAATTGAAAAAAAAGCGGATAAATTGCTTCTGTGCCTTCAGGCTGTTTAAAAAAATAGGGAAATTTTCCTCTTACTCCTTGGAGGGTTTTTGCGTCTGCGTATACTTGAATCTGTTGAAGGTAGGCAAAATAAAAAGGTCGCAAATCATCCAACCCATTGATATGATCAGCATGACTGTGGGTTAACAACACCCCTGCCACGTGTTTGATGCGTTCCCGCAGAAGCTGTTGCCTTAAATCTGGAGACGCATCAATTAACCAGACCTGGCCGTTATCAAATGTTAATGCTGCAGATGTGCGGGTGCGATTATTTCGTGGATTCTTAGGATCACAGGCCCCCCATTCTCCGTGGGATAAAGGAACACCTCCAGAAGGACCACAACCAAGAATCGTTAATTTCATGATGTGGGAACAGGAGTTGCTTTTTCAAAAAGGCGAAAGAAATTTTCGGTTGTGACCCGGGCAACTTCCTCCAGCGAGACGCTTTTGAGTTCTGCAATTTTTTCAGCTACATGCACCACGAAAGCTGGTTGATTGGTTTTCCCCCGGTGAGGAATGGGGGCCAAGAAAGGCGAGTCTGTCTCAACGAGGATGCGATCCAGAGGAACAAAGGGGATGAGATCCCGTAACGGTTGAGCATTTTTAAAGGTGATCACCCCTGAAAAAGAGATAAAAAACCCAAGGTCTAGGACTTGTTCTGCAAGCCATTGGCTTCCTGTAAAGCAGTGTATAACCCCTTTCACCCCTTCAAAAGCCGCTTCTTTTAAAATGGCAACGGTTTCTTTCTCTGCGTCTCTGGTGTGTACAATAACAGGCAGGTCTACCTCGAGCGCTTTTTTAAGGTGGGTGCGAAAAACGTTGCTCTGAAGATCTCGAGGGCTGTGTTCGTAATAAAAATCAAGGCCTGTTTCACCAACACCCACAACCCTCGGGTTGTGTAAATGTTCATCGAGAAACGTTTCTAAAACACCTCTTCCAGAAACGCTGTGGGATTCGTGGGGGTGGATACCCACAGCACCATAAATTTGAGGAAACGAGTTGATGAGCTTTAAAAGTTCACCCATTGTCTCAATGCGTGTACCAATGGTAAGAAATGTTTTAACATCAGCAAGGGTTGCCTGCTCTAAAATTTCCTGGCATTTTCCCCCAAATTCAGGGAATTCTAAATGGCAGTGACTATCAACAAAATACATGGGTTATAAACTTCCTCATTTATCCGCCCCACCATACACCCTCATAGACAAAATGAACAGGCCCTTTTTGCAAGATCGGTTTTCCTGAAGCATAGGTGATATCTAGTTTCCCACCCTCCATAAAAACTTCCACGTGAGGTGGTTGAACAACACCTTGATGAACGGCAGCGCTTGCTGCGGCGCAGGCTCCTGAACCACATGCAGGTGTCATGCCGGCTCCCCGTTCCCAGATGCGAATCTCAAGCTGATTTGGGGAAAGGGGTTTGCAAAACATTACATTGGTGCGATTTGGAAAAAAGGGATGTTGTTCCAGGGCTTGGCCCAGGGCTTGCAACTCAAGGTTCTCTAGCTGAGAAACAAACACCACCAAATGGGGGTTCCCAAGATTTAAGGGAATGCCTGGCGCAAGCCTCCAGGGACTTAAATCAAGGGTTTGGTCCCCAAGGGGGAAAAGAGGAACCCCTTGTTGAACCTGAACATCACCTGAAGCCAGCACAGATCCTTCCAAGATTCCCTGGAGGGTTTCAACCTGAAAAGAGGTTTGAGGTGGGAGGGGAGATGGCGCCGTTTTTTCCAAAAGCGCTATCACACAGCGGGTGCCGTTTCCACAGGCTTCTGCTTGGGTTCCATCTGCATTCCAAATTTCCAGATAGCAGTCTGCCAGGGTGGTTTGAGAAGCCGGAGGGCGAAGGATCAAAACCTGATCGCACCCAATGCCTAGCCGGCGATGGGCGATCAGCTTTAAAGCATCCAGGTCGAAAGCAGGCGCGTGAAGAAAGATGACAAAATCATTCCCCATGGCGTGCATTTTAACAAAAGAATTTTTGTGATGTGTCTGCATGGATTGGGATCATAGCAACATCATCCCAGATGCGCAATTTCTATCTGAACTCAGGCAATTTCATAAAAAACCTGATTGACTTTTGTATAGAAATCGTCCAGTTTTGTTGGGTGAATAGAAATTTTTAATTTTTGTGGAAGCTGATGACCAAACGTATTGAAGCCAAATATAAGATCGATCGTCGTTCTGGGGTGAACCTGTGGGGTCGCCCGAAAAGCCCTATTAACCTGCGTGAATATCGCCCGGGTCAGCATGGTCAGCGCCAAAAGGGCGGCAAGCCTTCTAACTATGCGTTGCAATTGGCAGCGAAACAGAAGCTGCGTGGCTATTATGGCAACATTGGAGAGCGTCAGTTTCGCCGTTTGTACATTGAGGCGACGCGCCGTGTGGGGGATACGGGTGAGAACCTTATCAACCTGTTGGAGCGACGGTTGGATGCTATCGTGTATCGCCTGAAGTGGGTGCCCACAGTGTTTGCGGCACGCCAATTTGTGAACCATGGCCATGTGCAGGTTAATGGAAGGCGCGTGAACATTGGATCTTACCAAGTGCGGGATGGTGATGTGATCTCCATGAAAGAAGGCACGAAAGATAACGTTGTTGTCATGACATCCCTTCAATCCGCAGAGCGAGACGTACCTGATTATATCGAGGTAGACGCGAAGCACGCCCGGGGAACTTTTTTGAGAACCCCAACCCTTTCAGATGTTCCTTACCCTGTCCAGATGGAACCTCACCTTATCGTGGAGTGGTATTCTAGACGCGTTTAGGAGAACAGCACTTTCTGTAGGGAGAAAAGCGCTATTCTTGGGAAGGCTTCCCGTGCACTTAAAGCAAAGCGCTACCTTTGTTTTTTTTTATGTCCTGAAAAAAATCTTGATCGCCTTGTGATTTTGTGAAGAAAATGACATATTTTTCAATTCGACTTAAGCGAGATTGATTTTGAATCCCTCCATGCTAGCCTATCTTTTACCTATGATCAACCGATTCAAATGGCACCTTTGCTTGATGGTTTGGGTTGCTGTTATTTGGGCAATAGATCTTTGCGTTCGTCCCTATTTGTTGAAAATAATTTTAGACGGAGTTGCCCAATTTCCCAGCCATGAACTGGTGTCAAAACTAGCTCTCCCTTTTTTCTATTTTGTGTTTTTACCTTTTGTTTTGTCTACTTCCTATCGTTTTTATGGTTATTTTATTGAAATTAAAATGATACCTGCCTTACGAAGCTTTATTTTAAATGACGCTTTAAGTCGTTTGCTACGTAAGAATCACACATTTTACCAAAACCAATATGCTGGAACACTTTCCAGCAGGGTGGGGGACCTTATCAATGGAGTTCCTGAATTTTTTCAGATCATAACAGACAAGTTTTTAAGCCATTTTTTGGCGCTTTCCTTTGCAGTTTATACCCTATGGCAAGTTAGTTGGATTTTTTCGCTGATCATGCTCAGCTGGATTACTGTTTTCATGACAGGAGCTTGCTTCGTTTTTTCTCCCCTGCGGAAACGGGCTGCTTTTTTTGCAGAAAAGGGTGCTGTGTTAAAGGGAGGTGTTGTAGATACCTTTGGAAACATCTTGCCTGTTAAGCTGTTTGCTCGCATCCAGGAAGAGCTCAGTTTTCTTCAGAGGCTGTGCCGCGACTATGTTCAAGCTGAGCAAAAGCTCCAGTGGCTCTATTTTTTCATTTGGTTCATTTATGGCTATTCCTATGTATTGATGCATGGGCTTAACCTTTATTTCTTGGTTCAAGGGATCAGCAAGGGCTGGATCAGCATAGGGGATTTTGCCCTTGTTGTAAGCATTAACATGGGGATTGCGAATTTTTTATGGGAGCTGATGCGGGATTTTTCCCAATTTTCTAAATTAACAGGCAACATTCAGCAAGCTCTCACGGCGGTTTTCTCTTCCGAAGAAACCCTAGATTTGCCAGAGGCTAAGCCGCTTCAAATCTCAAAAGGAGAAATTGTTTTTGAAAAAGTGGCTTTTAGCTATCCAGGTGCACCAGCACTTTTCCAGGAAAAATCTATTCAGCTATTACCTGGACAAAAAGTGGGGCTTGTGGGCTATTCTGGGGGAGGCAAAACAACCTTTGCTAACCTCATCCTTCGGCTATATGAGCTTACCGAGGGAAAAATTTTCATTGACGGCCAGGATATTTCTAAAGTAACTCAAGCTTCACTGCATCAAGCCATTGGCGTGATTCCCCAAGATTCTTCGCTTTTTCACCGAACGCTTCTGGAAAATATTCGTTATGGGAAGCAAGATGCGACAGAGGCGGACGTGGTTACTGCTGCGAAGCGCGCCCATGCCCATGATTTTATTATGAAACTTCCTGAAGGGTATGATGCCCTGGTGGGGGAGCGAGGGATTAAGCTTTCTGGCGGGCAACGCCAACGTATCGCCATTGCCCGGGCGATGCTCAAAAATGCTCCTATTTTGATCTTAGATGAAGCGACGTCCCAACTAGATTCTTTAACAGAGAACGTCATCCAGGAGTCCTTATGGGAATTAATGCAAGGAAAAACAACCCTGGTGATTGCTCACCGGCTTTCAACCCTCCTGCGGATGGATCGCATTTTAGTTTTTGAAAACGGAAAGGTGACAGAAGATGGTTCTCACGCTCAGCTTCTTGAGGCAGGCGGGCTTTACAAAACCCTGTGGGATACACAGGTGGGTGGCTTTTTAGGGGATGACACCTAAATGTCAGACGAAGTTTTAAGATTTTACTGTAGCAATTAAGTGTTTTTTAGGGATTTTTTTACTTTTTTTTAAAGAAAGTGGGTAAGAATGAGTGAAAATAAAATATGCATAACATACAGCGAGAAACAATGCCCATCTCCAAAGAATCTATCACAACGTTGATCCACTTAGTTGAAGGGTCTCTTTTAAGTGCGCAACAGATAGGGGAAGCTGAAGAAAATAGCCTGAATCAGCTGCGTTTATGTCGCCATGAACTCTTACAAGAAGTTGTGAGAGCAGAACAGGAACGTTTTCGGAACCTAAGAATTCCTTTTTCCAGGAGGACTCGACCTCTTTTCCTAAGTGGAAGCGATAGAGCCTAAGCAGAAACGGTTTCAAGTTTTTTAAGGCGTTGCTGGCGCGTTTCATAGCAAGCAATGTAGAGCGTCGAAGGAATGATGCATGCTGCACCCAACAGGGTTGACGCATTTGGGATTTCTTGAAAAAGGATAAACCCAAGGCTTCCAGAGAAAACCAACTCTGTGTAACGAAGCGGTTGCAAAGCAGAGATATCACAAGCAGCAATGGCTTTTAGCAAACAGAAAAGCAAGAGATTGGCGCCAGCTCCCAACACAAACAAGCAAAGAAATTCATGTAATAAGGGTGTTGTCCAGTTCAAAATTCCCAACGGAAGGGAGAGGAGCGTTGTTCCAAGGGCGGAATAGAATAGCATGGGAAGGAATCCTTCGTCTGCATTCAATAATTTTTTATTAATGATATCCAGCGTTGCAAACATAACCGTCGAGGCAACAAGGAAAATAGCCGTTGTGTTGAACCCTTCCAGAGAAGGCTGAAAACTCAATAAAATTCCAAAGAAACCTATGAGTGTTGCGAGGCTGCGTTGCCACCCCACCTTTTCTTTCAAAAAGATGGCTGCAAAAATGAGAACAAACAAAGGTGTTGTAAAGCTGATGGTGGTGGCGAGGGTTAAAGGCAGCGCAACAACCCCATAACACCAGGGGATCACTGCTAAAAACAGCAAGGTTCCCCGGATTGCGTGGGCACCTATGTGCCGTGTTACAAAAGCTTGTTTTCCTCTAGCCAGCATAAAGGGAAGAAGCGTTAAGGTGCTAAACAAAAACCGAAAAAATGAAATTTCAAGGGGGCTTAAGCGATTTCCAGCGCATTTAACCATGGTATCGTTCAATGCACTGCAAAAACAAACACAACAAAACCAGAATATGCCCTGCAGATAACCTTTACGGTGAAACCAAAGGGTTTTTGAGAACATGCCATCCATTCCTTAACAAAAAATTAAATTCTATTACGACAGAATTGATGGCAAAAGTCAAACCCTTCATGGCTACCACGGTAGAGTTAATGAAAAGACGCTCGGATGACACCATCTACGATAGCAGTCAGCCAAGGTAGTAACAGGAAGAAAAACAGCGTTGTAATGGCTAATCCAAAAAGCATCAAAGAATTGATGGATGTTAAGAAGAAATACCCTTCGCAGTTATGGAGCAACTCTTCTTTAGGCTCATCAAAATACATCACTTTGATGACACGTAGATAATAGTAACATGCGATGACTGAAGAGAGCACTCCCAAAACAGCTAACCAAACAAATCCTTTTTCTACCACCGTCATAAAAAGATATAATTTTCCGAAAAATCCACCCAGCGGGGGAATGCCAGCAAAAGAAAACATGAGGGCTGCGATGAAGGCTGCGAGGGGTGGATGCCTTTTTGATAAACCTTTGAGGTCGTCTAAACTTAAAGAAGCGACATCGTCTCCCCCTTTAATCACCATAAGGCAGCCGAATATCGCCAGGGTGCTGAGCATATACAACGTCATGTAAACAAGGGAGACAAGGATGCCTTGGTGTTCTGCAATGGAAAGCGCTGCGAGTATATAACCGATGTGGCCAATGGTGCTATAGGCTAAAAGACGTTTCATGTTTTCTTGGGTGAGGGCCCCCAAAGCGCCCCAAAACATAGAAAAAATGGAGAGCGCGATAAAAAGCCCCTGCCAATACGCATGAAAGCTGAAAAAAGGAACGTAAAAAAGGCGAATGAGGATGCCTAGCCCCGCCACTTTAGAAGCTGTTGCTAAAAAAGCTGTGATAGGGGTGGGGGTTCCTTGATAAACATCAGGTGTCCACATGTGAAAAGGCGCAGCAGAAATCTTAAAAGCAACTGCAGCAAGAATGAAAAGCATCCCTAAAACTGCCCCAAGGGGAAAAATAGCCGTTGGAAAGCCTGAAAATAAGGTTCCCAAAGCTTGAAAGTGGGTGGTGCCTGCAAAGCCGTAGATGAGGGTAAGCCCAAACAAAAAAAGGCACGTAGAAAGGGCCCCCAAGACAAAAAATTTCAAAGCTGCTTCAGAGCTGATCTCACGGTCACGCCTGAACGCTGCAAGTACGTAGAGGGGTAATGCTTGAAGCTCAAGCCCCATAAAAAGCAAAAGAAAATCATGGGCTGACACCATCAACATCATGCCCAAAGACGCAATCAATATTAAGACCGGATATTCAAACGCCAGCAATTTTTTGTATTCAAGGGACGTTAAAGAGAAAATTAAAACGCCTATGGCTGCCATTAAAATCAACAATTTTAAAAAGCCGCCAAAAGCGTCTACTTGCACCATTCCTTTGAAAATGATGGTAGGCTCCTGGTCAGGAAGAAGTAAAAGCAGAAGGCTTCCTGAGAGGGTCAAAACGCAGAGCCAACCGATTCGTTTTACCTCTTGACCAAGGGCATTTCGGGCGAAAATCCCAAAGATGAAAATGAGTAGGGTACAAACCGCAATCAAAAGCTCAGGTAAAAAGCTATAGAGTTCATAAAGAGAAGACACCTAAGCCTCCATAAAATGTGTTGTTACAATTAGAATTTAGGGTTTGCAGCAAAGGGGGAAGAGAAAAATCTTTTTGGATTTGAAGAGAATACACATCTCTTTTGGGTTCTAGCCACCGCAACTGTGCTTGGGGAGGTCGTCTTTTAATCCGCTCATAAGGAGCAAGGGCATTTTCAACGGCTGGTGCTATCATATTCAAAATAGGGGCTGGATAGATGCCAAACCCAATCACACCTATTAACAAAGGGGTTAGAATAAGAATCTCCCTTGGATTTAGGTCTTTTAATGTGGCGGGAATCATGTCGTTTAATTTCCCAAACATAATTTGGCGATAAAACCACAATCCATAGGCGGCTCCCAAAACCATGCCAGAGGCAGCTGCGAGGGATATCCAAGGGTTGACAGAAAAGGCTCCCAACAACACCAAAAATTCTCCTACAAAGCCACTGGTCCCAGGAAGCCCAACAGAGCCTAAAATGAACACCATGAGGAAGAAAGCATACTTGGGCATTGGCGTTACCAAACCGCCTAAAGCCCCCATGTCTCGGGTATGAAGGCGCTCATAGACCATGCCAATGCATAAAAACAGGGCTCCGCTGATAAGGCCGTGGCTGATCATTTGAAACACGGCGCCTCCCACGCTTTGGGGGGTTAAGGCAAAAAGGCCTAAGGTTACAAACCCCATGTGAGCAACGGATGAATAGGCGATAAGCTTTTTGATGTCTTTTTGAACCAAAGCAACGAAGGAGGCGTAAACAATAGCAACCAAGCTTAACCCAAACACAAGGGGCATAAAAAAGAGGGTCGCTTCTGGGAACATGGGAATGGAGAAGCGTAAAAAGCCATAGCCGCCCATTTTAAGCAGCACGCCTGCTAAGATAACCGAACCAGCCGTGGGGGCTTCAACGTGGGCATCAGGAAGCCAGGTGTGCACAGGCCACATGGGAATTTTTACCGCAAATGAAGCAAAAAAAGCTAACCAAAGCCATTTTTGTAGGTCTGGAGAGAATAAATGCTTCATAGCCATGGGAATGCTGGCTGATCCCATATCAAAATAAATATACAAAAGAGCAACCAGCATCAAAACTGAGCCTAAGAGTGTATAAAGAAAAAATTTGAAAGCTGAATAAATGCGGCGTTGCCCACCCCAGACTCCAATAATCAAAAACATCGGAATCAGCACGCCTTCAAAAAAGATATAAAACAGCACAAAATCAAGGGCGCAAAACATCCCTAGCATAAAAGATTCTAGCAATAAAAAAGCCGCCATAAATTCAGGAACGCGGGTTTTGATTGCCTCCCAGCTAATCAAAATAGCAAGGGGGGTCAAAAACGTTGAAAGCAATACAAAGGGCAGAGAAATGCCGTCAACACCTACGAAATAAGTGATATTGAGGGCGGAGAGCCATGAGATTTGTTCAACAAATTGAAACGAAGCAGTGTTCGAATCAAAATAAAATAAGATATAAATACTGATCAAAAATGTCATGCCGCTGGACCATAGGGCTACCCACCTTGCATTATGAGCCATAACTTCGCTTGATCCTCTAACAGAAAAAAGAATCAGCACTCCCAGCAGTGGCAAGAAAATCATCAGGGAAAGCCAAGGAACCGTACTCATTTAAATCGCCTCACCCTTCTTTTACCGTTTTAAAATCCAAAAAAACCAGGCCATCATGGTAAAAAGTCCTAACAACACCGCAAAGGCATAGTGATAGACATACCCTGTTTGTAGCTTAGACAAACGCCCCCCCTTCCAAAGCATGAGGGCAGATAATCCATCAGGACCATACGCATCGATAATCCCCACATCCCCTTTTTGCCAAAGAAAAGAACCTAAGCGCCAAGATGGATTTATAAAAAGGAAATGATAAAGCTCATCGACATACCATTTTGACAACAAAAAATGATAAAAAGATTGAAATCGATCTGTGAGCATGCCAGGGATTGATTTTACAAAGCTATAACAGAAAAACGCAAGAGAAATGCCTCCAGCCCCTACAATCAGAGGAAGTAGCACAACCCAGTGAGGCAAATGATGCAACCCAGCAAGGGCTTTCTCGCTTTGCTCTGAAACAAAAATAGCACCGTTCCAAAAATTGAGAGCGCCTTCTCCCACAAAAAAGGGTTGCCCCAGATAACCTGCAAAAATAGCACCGATTTCAAGAAAGAAAAGAG
>JBOFKH010000059.1:0-2609 GCA_051657225.1 Alphaproteobacteria bacterium | reverse complement strand
CCAGAAATGGGGGGGATCTTTAAGTCCGATTCGGGTTTCGCCACTCTTGATTTGAGCACCGGAAAACGCCTGTTTTCTGTGAAGCTCGTCAGGAGGGCGGAGCCTTTGGAAAAAAGCACCTGCTGTGCCAGTCCTATACCTCTCCTTATGCTGCCTCTCGACTCTTCTAAACCATCAAAAAAAACACTTATTGGGCGCGGAGCGCATTTTGCCGTTCTGCTGATCGGCCAGCGTGATTGTGCGTAAAGCTGGGGTCAGCTTTGCTGTCCTAGCTTTTCCACATGAGCGCTTTTTCCATTTCGTTCCCCTTTCACCTTGTAAAGCGAGGGACAAGATATGTTTTGTCTAACCGCCGATTGTTTTCGGCTCGACAAAACGTGTTTTTCAGGACGTTGTCCCGATACCCTGCACTGCCCTTTTTTACGGAGATTTTTATATGCCAAAGCCTCGTAGTGAGAAGCGCCTACGTACTCGACTGTTATCGAATGTTCGATGCTACCCCGAAGATAAAGAGAAGATTATGGCCCGCGCTAAAGCCAAGGGGCTCAGTACGGGTGGCTACTTACGCGAATGTGCATTACGCCGAAATATTCAGGCCAAAGGTGATGCGGTTCGGTTAGAAGAGATCGTTGCGTTAGGTGCTGAGCTAAAAGACCTGTACCGACAGGTTCAGTCCAGCGGTATGACTCCAGCTCTGCATTCCTTGCTCTGTGGCACTCTTAGCCAGATGGCCGTAGCTTTTCAAAATTTTACGCCACGATGATTTTTGCTGCTTTTGGCTACTTTTCGAGGTTTCTACATTCAGAATCCCTAGAGTTCAGTCTGCTGCATGTCTATTCACGCCGTTAGAATTCGCCTGCGGCGTTTAGAGGCGTTTTTGTTGGTTAAGACGTCCGATTGTGTGGCTTTGTGGTCAAAATCGCTCTCAGGGCGTCTCAGGCGGTGCGGGAAATGTGCGTTATGGTAAATGGATAGCCTTGCCGCCTTTCTTTTTGTGTTTTTACGGTGGTCGTCGTGATGGAACTATGTGTGGGCTGGCTGTTGGTATAAATGTCGTTTTTTAGTTGTTTTAGATGGTGTTTTTTTTGGCCGTTCTCCCTCCCATACCCTCCAAGGATAACTTTACGATAACGTTACGACACTCAGCGATAACGCTGAAAACATACGATAACAGTCAGGTTTGATAAAAAACGTTTTAAATCAAATTGTTACAACTAATCCCTGTAATTTATATTGCAATTCGAGTTTGTTTTTTAATTTTTTATCTCCACTGGATTGCTTAGTATGTCTATAAATTACATGACGGCTCAGGCTGATTAATACATAACTCTTTGATTTGAAAGGGAATGACGTTTAGCATTTAGATATTGAGATTTGAAGTGGTTTTAGTGGAGGGTTTGTGACGAAGAAGTCTGATAGTGCAGTTAGGCAAAAAATTATAGAGAAGCGATTGGAGTTAAGAAATCAGTTGTGGGGAGGGGAAATTGAGAACCTAAAGCTTTGGGATATCAAAAAGCAAAAAGGGTTTGCTTCCGTTCCTAGAACTCTTCCGCATTTAGCTCGAATCATGGATCGATTTGCTGGTAAAGGGACGCCGGTTTCTTGGACGTATACAAGCTTACTATGCAATGTTTTTGAGCATAGTTTTTTAGAGATAAAAGAAAAACAGCGGTTTGCTTTTGAGGCTGGGTTTTCAGGTGAAAGAGCAGTTACCACCTGGATAAGTCGAATGAGGAAGCTAAAAACGCTTGGATTTATAGAGGCTAAAAATGGGGTTTATGGCGAGTTTTCATACGTGTTGATCATGAACCCGTTTGAGGCGGTTAAGAACCTATACAAGAACCCGAGCGATAGAGATGACTTGTATAACTCTCTTGTTGGGCGGATGTCAGAGATAGGTACGGTTTTTTTGGATTAATAGGAGCAGGGTATGTATGAGTGGAGCTAGCAATGTGGTGTATTCAGCCACCGATCTAAATGCATTGGTAATGGCGGACAAAAAGCAGAAAAATGCTTTTGTTGTGAACCCGATAACGGGCGGTTTATCGTTTGGCCGCATCCCCGATAATAACAATGGAATTGACGCTGGGGAGATTTATTTAAAGCTCGGATTGGTTGGGCACGGCAAGCAAAGAAAAGGCGCTTTTGGTGTTCGTCATGTATGGGAAAAGCATCAGGTGGATCTTGGTATTTCCAAATCAGAAGACACCCCAAGTGTTATTGCTAGCATCCTAACGGAAGGGGCGGACATTCTTGTCGATATGACCTCATCCTCTACACCTGCGAGACCTATAGTGCTAAATACGTCGCTAGGGATTGTCGTCCTAGAGAAAAAGCTAGAGCAGGGGACTGGAGTTGTTTACTACTCGCTTGTGTCTGCGTATGGGAAAAAGAACATGACAGGTACTGTGATCGGAAAACTATTAGGGCCCAGCCATAGCTGAGCCCTCAAATAGTGATAGTTCGTGGCTTCTCTTTAGCACTAGGGGTCAGAGAACTCATAAGAGTAACTATCAGCAAACCATCCCGCTATGGTTTGGCGACTAAACAGCAGAGAGCTAAACATCGGGAAGCTAACTGCAGAAGCCCTTTCACAATTAAAGTGTGAG
>JBOFKH010000058.1:0-8559 GCA_051657225.1 Alphaproteobacteria bacterium | reverse complement strand
TGATATAAGAAATCTCAATTTTACTTAGGAGTTTGGGCGCTCTTGGATATTCTCATTTTCATGATCATTTCTATTTTGCTGGGGATTCGGCTTTGGAACGTTTTGGGGAAAGGGCCTCAAAACCCGTCTTCCTCAAAGGTTGTTCATTTAAACCGAAAAGACATTAAAATTGAAAAAAAAGCGCCAAAACGTTCTACATTTTATGAGGGGTTTGATGAGGCGCATTTTTTATCAGGTGCCCAAAAAGCCTTTTTGAGTGCGCTAACAGCCTATTTTCAAGGAGATCATGAAAAGCTCTCTAAACTAACTTCACCAGGGCTTTTCAAAAAATTATCAGCTCAAAAGCCTCCAAGCCCAGCGCCGAGCTTAACGGTTTTAAGCCTCCATATCCAACATCAAGAGCTTCAAGGAGAGCTTGCACGTGTAACCGTCCATTTCCTTTCCCAGCAAACCCGTGGGCGCAAAATGGAAGAGGTAGAAGATGAATGGGTTTTTGAACGTCATTTGTCTGCGGCAAGCCCCAATTGGGTTATTTCTGAGATGGCGCATTAAAGGAGTTAGCTTTGACGCTTCAAACCGTTGCTGTCTATTGCGGGTCATCTGATCGGGTGGCGTCCTCGTACCTTCAAAAAGCTTTTGAAATGGGGCAGCTGCTTGCAAAAGCAGGGATAGATCTTGTCTATGGCGGCGGGGAAACAGGCTTAATGGGGGCGGTTGCAGATGGGGCCTTAGCGGAAAAAGGCCGTGTGCTTGGCTTCTTGCCCCGCACGCTGCGAAAAAAAGAAAAAGAGCACCCAGGCCTAACAGAGCTACATTTGGTAGAAGACATGCACACCCGCAAGCTTCAGATGTTTAACCGTGCAGAAGCTTTCATCATTTTACCAGGTGGGTTTGGAACGTTGGATGAGGTTTTTGAGGTTCTCACATGGCGGCAGATCGCTTTTCACCAAAAACCTATTGTTTTTGTTAATTTTTATGGATATTGGGATCCACTTTTTGCTTTGATAAAGCATATGCAACAAGAACAATTCATCGGGCTTGAGCATCTTCAATTTGCTGAAGTGGTATCTACATCCCAAGAAGCCCTTCATTTTCTTGAAAGTAAGGGCAGCAAACATCTTATTCCATGAAACAAGGTTTCAAAAATAAATTGACAATTTAGCAAAAAATTGTTAATAATTATTTTTTTGCGCTGTGGAGATATTTGATGTTTTTTAAAACAATTTTTGAAAGCAGACTCCCAAGCCTGATAACCAATTTATTCCTCTGGATTTCCCCAAAGGAAGATCCTAATCCATGGATCCAAAACCTTTCGATGTTTTCAAATCTCAAAGAACTTAAACTGTTAAGTGACCCGATGCCAGATTTCGATCCTTCTTCGTTAATGTTGGTCTTGCTCAGCTTAAAAAATTTAAAAAAACTTGAGGTATCCCACAGTTTTTTGAAACAACAAAACCTTGAAGCGTTATTGAAAAGTCCAACAAACATCCAATCACTTTGTGTGGATGCGGGGTCTTTGGACCATTATGAAAGCTTTATGTCATTAATTTTCAAAGGAGAATTGAAAGAATTTTTTATTTTTTACCCAGCCTTAGGCAAAAAGATTATCTTCTTGAATACGTTTACAAATCCTTCAAAAAGGATTGGTGATTAAGCAGGGCGGTGACGCGTTCGTCCTTTTCTTTGCTGCCTCGGGAAGATCCAAATTCAAAGGCATAAGCGTCTTTAAGGCAAGACCCAAAGATACCAGCAATGGTTGAGATAATCCCCACGGCTTCTCCGGGGAGAGATTCACGATAAAATGCCAGAGCAGCCAAGCATAAAATCAAGCCAAAGGCTGCAGAAATCACCATAATGTCTGCACGTACATTTCGGTGGCCAGTCTGAAGCAAGGCGATTTCCCTGGCCCTTGCGTCGCGCCGATCTTGGTAGAGATCTGCCTCCATCTGGGCAACAATTTTTTGGAATTGAAGCAGCAGATCAGGATTATTCGAAAGGATCTTCAACATAGAAGGCGCTTCCGTTTCACCGGTCAATTGTTTTGCAAAATTGACCACGTTGTGAGCCAGCTTTTCGCCTTCTTCGTTGCCAAGCCAGCGACCAATCAAAGGAACAACTTCAGAAAGGGCGAGGGCAGTGGTTAAAATTTGGCTGAGCATCATTTCTCCTATTGATTTTGAGCAAGTTCCGACAAATCTCGTCCATCTCTAACGCGGCACCACGTTTGTCCTTCCCAATAAAACAGTTCAGGATTCTCTAGGGCATCTAATAGCTTTGGAGAATCTATTAGCAGTACGAAAGTTCCCACAGGAGGGTCTTTGGGCAAATCCTCTTTTTCAAAAGGTGGCGCCGCGATTCCCTGAGATGCTTTGGGTTTGTTAGATTTAGGCTCTGGTGCTACTTCTTCTTTCTGGGCTTTGCCAATGCTAAACGAAAAAAGGAGAGTCCACGCTGTTTCAGAAAAGCTGGCCCCGCTGGTATGGGACGTTTTACAAACATAAAGCGCGTCTTGAAAAGAGGTGACGTCTAAAGCAACATAGGCGGTATTGGCTTTCCACACGCCCCTAGGGTTCCAAAAAAGCTTGGGCAAGCTGAACGACCCAAAAGACGTCCCGCGACTGCCTTGAAAGCGCAATTCGCCCTGCTCAACCTGAATCGAAGCGAGTCCCTCTGCATCGGGAGGAGACGTTTCCAGTGTTTCAAGGCGTGTTGCGAGCTCCCTAAAATTGTTATCCACTTCCTCATGGGTGAGGGGAGATCCTTTTACAGAACGGTAAATAAGCATGGTTCATTTTCTTTCTCTATTAGGTTTCACGTCTCCTTAGGCGCAAAAAAGACATCTAAATAGCCCGGGTCATCCGTTGGTTGTTGATATCCAACGGATACGTAAATTTTCTGCGTATCCCCTGCATGAAGTGTTAAGCTCCCATAGCCTTCTTGCAGGGCGGAGGAAATGTTAAATCCTTCTTCTTGGGTGGGGTGATCCCAAAAGCAAATCCCTTTTTTCATGGCCTCTTCGGGATGCAGAAATGAAACTTGCTTTTGTTTCATCCAGTCGTTTGAGAGCGTCAAGTTGACCACGGTTTGCTCTCCATCTTCTGTAAGGTCATAATAAGTCTGTTGCATGGTTTCGATGGGTTTTCCCGGTTCATAAAAACCGCTGTGGGGTCTTAAAAGACGCTTAATGCCAAACCGACCGGGAGGATTATGAAATAGGTATTCATTTTTCACATAGAGTCTTGATTCTTTCACTAATGAGTCGTGTTGATAGGCGAAAGGTTTTCGGTAAATGAGGTTTTTTTGCCCCTCACCCCCTTTGGGAGCCAGCTCAATCTTAAAATCTCCAAGCTCCAAGCCTTTAAAATATTTGGTTTCAAGGGTGAAGGGAAGCTGTAAAGACCCTTTGCCTTCATAGTGCAGCTCAATGGCTTCACAGCCTTTGTAACCATTAAACCCCTCAAATTTTGCAGCAGGGCCATATAAAGCTTTGGGGCTAAACGTTTCGCCATTGATGCGCAGCTGTGCAGAAGATTGAATCCCTCGATCATGGAGGAATACAGGGAAAATCTTGGCCCTTAAAACAATTTTTAAAGGGAGGGCGCTCTGGGTAGACCACTCAACTTCCAAGTCGCCCTCTTCTCCTCCGATGTTGAGAAAAGGAGTTTCTTGATTGGCAGAAGCTGTTTGGGGGGCTTTATAGCCACCGCCTTGGTTGAAAAAAGGCTTCATGGTGTTATTCCGTTTTTAAATCATTGTATTAACCCACCTGACGTGGCGAATGACACCTAGATCGCACGGTGGCGTGAATCGTATGCAGCATTGTTTCTTTTCCTTTGAGGGGTGCGAATTTAAGCTGAAGTTCAGTAGCCTTTTCTTTGAGAGAGGATTTATCAACGTGTCCCGTTGTCTCCACTGTTTTTAAAAAATCTTCTTGCTCATGGGCGCTGTTTTTAAGCTGCAGTTGTTGGATAAAAAAAGAGAGATTTTGATAAGCAAGGGTTGCAAAAGGGTCTTCGGGTTTTTGCTGGTCATACCGCTCATAAAAAATCCCCGTTGGGCTTCGCTGAAGCTGCTGAGGGGATGAAACATGGTACCCAGCGTGGCTATACCCAGGGCTATAAGACAGCTCATCCTCCGGATCTTTCAAGCTTTCTGGCTCCTCGCCTGCGCCGGTGTTCACCCCAAGGGTCACTTCTACATGCTGGCTTCCGGTTTCGCCTTCTGCGACCATGCGATAGGCAATCACCTTCCCGTGCAATTTACCCCCTGGAAGCCTTGGGTCATCCAGAAAAACCGTATGGTCCAGGGTGAGGGGATGAAGCTGTGTCCAAGTTCCTGAAAAGGAGACTTCTAAACAGCGTGCCTGGTATGCCAAATAAGTTTTGGCGCGCTCCAGCGCGTGTTCAAAGGCCTGATACCCGCGATCTGTCAGAAAAAAAGACCCGCGCCCCGGAAAGCCCAGGGCCGTCGGCAATGGTTTTTTAGCCTCCCAATGTTTTTTGGCAAGATCTTCTTCAAAGCTATGGAGCGATCTCCCGAAGGATGTTCGTTGATAGCTCCATCCTTCGTGCTGAATCACCTCCCCTTGTTCATAAACGTGTGATGGTTTCCAAAAAGGGAATGAAACAGCAGGGCTGATCTCTTGAAGCCTCATGCGAACGGTTTGTGGGGTGGAAGAGGCCATCTGTTGAAACAAAGGGTGAAGGGTTTGGGTGAGGGTAAAGGTCAGCTTCTCCACCCGTTTTTGCCGATAATCCCATCCTAAAATTAACCGTGCTTTAAACCAAAAGCGTTTTAAAAAGTGGGTTTCAGTCCGATTATTTTGGGGGTTATAGGATCTAAAGCGTCTAGATTGCGTCGGGTAAAGGTTGACCCCTCCGGTTTTAGGGGGCGTCACTTCTTCCAAACGGCTCACCGCAACCCAATAGCCTGATTTTCCAAGGGTTCTTCCAGGTTTTGGCCAAGCTTTTTCAAATTTTTTACCGGTGAAGGTATTGATCATTTTTTCCGGAAAGAGGTTAGCAATCCGCTTGCCCAAATTCACATAGCCCCTCACCCGTTGAACCCACTGGGCTTCAAGGGTCATTTCAAGGGAGGTCTGGGGTGTAAATCGTGGTTTGATGCTTAAAGAATCGTGGAAAAATTGATCTTTCATGTTAAGCGTTTGATTTCCATGAAAAAAAGAGCCAACCTCAGCATTCCCCGTAATCCGGTCCACATAAAACACAACGGGTTGCACTTTCATCCATTCATAAGGGTCTTTGGGTGCGTCTGCATCCACAAAAAGGGGGTCCCAAAAGGGAGGCTGTTCCAGTTTCGCAACCTGTTTTTCAAATTGTGCTTTCAGGTCTTCTGCTTCTGCCGTCAACGTCAGCCAAACACAAGCAGATGCTCCCTCTGTTGAAAACGTCGTCAATTTGCCTTTGAATAGGCAATGGACAGATTCATCTTCTCGCTTGATTGATAAAATCCCATAGCGTTTTTGTTGAAAAATATCCAAACGTTGGAGGTCATTTTTAACCAATATCCGAGCTGTTGCTCCGTGTCCCTCTTTCTGCTCCAGATAAAGTGAGAAAATGGATTCATCTTGGCGTAGGTGCTGCTTTGGATCAAAAATCTCCTCCTCCAAAACCCATGCAAAAAAAAACAGCATCTCCGCTTACCTTTCAAAAAAAATGCTCCATCTACAGCTGTAAGTGGAGCATTAAAGAGAAAAAAAGGTAGTCGCTTTTCAATATATTATGAAAGAAAAGGACTTACGAACAATTAAAAATTAAAATAATTTTTTATAAAATTTTATAAAAAATATTTTATTCTCCGCAATTCAATACTTTCAAAGCTTCAAAATTGCACACATCGCCTCCCACGCGCTTCACGGTATAAAATTCTACATAAGGCTTTGCGCTGAAAGGGTCTCTCAAGGCATAAATTCCCTGCCGGTCCACAATCTGATAGCCTTCTCTAAAATTACCAAACACAATAGAATTACTTGCGGTGTCCGTCACCAACGCTGGCATATCGTCGCTCACATAAACAGGATATCCCAACAGGGTTGGGCGTGTTTCCGCAACCGCAGGGTGCTGCCAGAAATAGCGTCCACTGGCGGTATCTTTGATGTTGCGGACTGCAGACTGGGCAGATCGGGACATCACCCAGCAAGCGCCTGGCAGGTAGACAGGTTTAAGGCTGTGGAAAAGGTTCAAAATGGCAGCAGCTGGATTGGCTCCCAGGGTGCCGTTTCCCCCTGTTTTGACGCACTCCAGTTTTCCCCATTCCCAGGCAGCAGCTTCTACCATCTCATAAGCCAAAAACCCTTTGGGTTTGTCGGCTCCATCTCCTTGGATAAAGGCTTGGTTTTCTAAAGAAGCCATCTTAGACGCGATTTTTTCTGTCAGCCACGCTTCCAAATTAACCGCAGTATCTTCCAAGAGGCGTTGGGTGATGCGAGGGTTTGCATACATTTCATGGACGGGGATAGTGATTTTAGCAATCTCAGGTGAAGTAGTTTCAGCACGGTCGGCAGTTTCTTTGGCCCAGCCAACGGCTGCATCTCCTTTATCCACCAACAATTCAAGGGATCCATGGGAGATAGATGTTACCCGCGAGATCTCCCTCAAAAAGCAATTCTCTTTTAAGATACGGTGAATCTCTTGGGAAAGAATATGGGGGATGAAATAGCCACCATCTTTATCCACGTTGCCGCTCATGGATTTTGTTTCCATAGAGATCAAGTCTTGCTCAGACCCTTTTCGGATGTAATCCATAAAAGCGTGTTTATGGTTAAGCTGATCTGGCTGAAACGTATTATCTTGGTTTGCTCCCATGAGCGGACGTTTCGAGGAAGCTTCCAGGCGATTAAGGCGATCTTGGGTTTGGTCAATGGATTGATTCAGGCGATCCAGTTTTTGTTCCAAAAGTGGGTCAGCAGACCCTTTGTGTTGGATTTGAGATAGAACCTGCGATTGGGTTTCCCGAAGCTCATAAACGTCTCTGCCAAGGGTGTCGACGGTTTCTTTTAAAATATGTAAATTTGACATCTACTTTTTCCTTTTAGTTGGTTTATGCGTTGCGCACGTCGTGGAGGCGTGCTTCTGGGTTTGCGGGGAAGGTGACGAGGGAAATTTCGACGAGGTCCACCTGAAATACTTTGCGAACCTTATGGAGCTCGTCTTTTTTTGCGACGATGGGCTTAAACCCGATGGAAAGCCCCTCCAAAACGTTTGCTTTCATTAAGGCATAAGCCTCTTGGGCTTGCTGAATTTCCAACAGCAACTGTCCATTGACGAAAAGGCCTCGGTCATCTTCCCGGATGTGGGTCCAAAAGCCAATGGGGTTTTCCATCCGGTGCTGCCACAAAAGGAAAGGCCACTTTCCTTTTTCTTTCCATGCATTGAGGGAAAATTGGAATGCGCCGGGTAGAATCTGGTCACGACAAAGGTCTGTCACATGAAAAACGCTGGCATACCCTGAAAACGCACCTTTGGATTCAAGGCTTTTAAGCTCGAGGGGCAAGACACAGCGGTCAAGGTGCCCTTGGTGGGATTGGGTCATAAAACCTCCTTTATCAGACATTTTTCAAACTTAAAAAAACGCTTTAATATTTTGTTTTTAAAAAAAATTTATGATTTTTAAACAAAAAAATTGTATCCTGTGTGAAAGATAAAAAGCAGGGATAATCGCCATGCAAAAAATCATCTTGTATGTTCTATTAGGGATCACCGCCCTCGTTTTTGTTGCGTTTGTAATTGGTGAGGTTTTTATGAAAAAAACCAAAGAGCCTGAGTTTGTCCTTCTCCAAGACCATGAAAGCATCCAGGTCAGGCGTTACAAACCGATGGTTGTGGCGGAAATAGCCGTGAAGGGTTCCCGCGAAGCTGCCATCAAAGATGGCTTCCGGGTTTTAGCAGATTATATTTTTGGCCATAATTTACCCAACGAAACCCTTGACATGACGGCCCCCGTAACCCAACAAAAGACCATCGACATGATGGCGCCTGTTACCCAGCAAAAGACCGAAGGCAAAGATATCTGGGCAATCCGTTTCGTGATGCCAGAAGCCTATACCCTAGAAACCCTCCCAAAGCCTGTTGATTGCCGGATTAAGCTTCTTGAAATTCCTTCCAAGCAATATATTGTCATTCGCTTTCCAGGTTTTGCGATAGAAAACAACATTTCCCATCATCTCAAAAAATTAGAGTCTTACGTTCACAAAGCTAAAGTCAAAACCCAAGATGCGCCCCTGTTTGCGTTTTATAATCCTCCCTGGACGCTTCCTTTCCTACGGCGCAATGAGATTATGCTAGAAATCCAGTAAATTTTCTTTTTCATTAAATTTCTCTTTGTCATTCCCGTGGAGGCGGGAATCCAGAAGCTTATAGAAAAAATAAAACCAAAATTGGAGAAATTTTAAGCGCTGCAGACTAGGCGGTGTCGACATTCATTTTAAGAGAATATAGATAGCAGCGATATGCACAAAGGAGAGGAAAGCTATCGCAAGTTTATCATAGCGCGTTGCAACCCTTCTGAAGTGCTTGAGTTTATTAAACATCCTCTCTACAA
>JBOFKH010000057.1:0-4707 GCA_051657225.1 Alphaproteobacteria bacterium | reverse complement strand
GAATCGCTTCTTCCGCAAGGACACGAGCCTGAAGGTACCATTGGTCTGTTAACCAAGGCTCCACGATCACCCCAGATCGGTCTCCATAAGGAACGGACGTCATGATAGCCTCTTCCCGGACCCAAATGCCTTCTGCTTTCATCCGCTCCAATAAAACCCGCCGAGCTTCAAATCGATCAAGCCCTTGGAAGGCCTCAGGTACCGATGTGTTTAGGCGAGCTGATTCATCAAAAATATTAATCATAGGAAGGCCGTGGCGCTTACCCACTTCAAAATCATTAAAATCGTGGGCAGGGGTAATTTTAACAGCTCCTGTGCCTTTACCTGGATCGCAGTAGGTATCGGCAATAATGGGGATAAGGCGATTCACAAAAGGTAAAACAGCATGGCAACCAACCAGCCCTTGATAACGTAGATCTTCTGGATGAACAGCAACGGCTGCATCTCCTAACATCGTTTCTGGACGGGTTGTAGCGATTTCAATAAACACGCCAGGTTTTTCATGAACGGGATAACGCAAAACCCACAGAGTTGCCTCTGTTTCCTGGTGAAGCACTTCCAAATCAGATAGCGCTGTTTTAAAATGGGGGTCCCAATTCACCAAACGCTTGTCTCGATAGATGAGCCCCTCTTGGTAGAGCTTTACAAAAGCCTGGCGGACAGCATGACTCATCCCTTCGTCCATGGTGAAGCGCGCCCGACTCCAGTCTGCAGAAACCCCCAAGCATTTCATTTGGTGGACAATTTCATCTCCTGAATAGGCTTTCCAGGCCCACACCCGTTCTAAAAAAGCCTCTCGTCCCATCTCACGCCTGGACAAGCCCTCCTCGGCCAGCTGACGCTCTACCACCATCTGGGTTGCGATGCCCGCATGGTCAGTACCTGGTTGCCACAACACGTCTTTGCCCTGTAAACGATGATAGCGGACCAAAACATCTTGGAGTGTGTAGGTAAGCGCATGGCCAAGATGAAGGCTTCCCGTCACGTTGGGAGGAGGCATCATCACACAAAATGGCGGTAAGGGAGACTGAGGGTCGCAAGCGCCTATTTTTGCTTCGATCCATTTTTGGGTAATGGTAAGCTCTACTTGTTGGGGGCTATAGGTCTTTTCAAGGTTGGCTGCACCTGCGACATCTTGGGCTGGTTGAGTCATGGGTTTTTGTAAAGCTCCTTTTGGCTTGAGATAAGCGGATTAGACGCTAGGATTCTATAACAGTCAACGCTTTCCCAACCCCCACCAAAGCAGGCCGCAAAAGCCTCCCATGGATTTGATAGCCTTCTTGCATCACCTGCACCACACATCCCACATCTTCTTCTTTTCCTTCAATTTCGCACATAGCCTGGTGGTGGTGAGGATCAAATTTCACGCCTAAGGCCTCAATTTTTTGGATACCATGGCGTTCGCAAACCGTTGACAAAGCTTGTTGGGTCATGGTGATACCGTTGATCAGATTTTCTAAAAGGGGAGACTCTGACGCCGCATCTTCAGGGATGCTGTCCAAGGCTCGTCCTAAATTATCGAGAACGGACAAAACATCTTTTGCGAAAGACGTGATGGCATATTTGCGGCCTTCTTCCTGCTCTCGTAGAGCACGCTTTCTCGTGTTTTCAGCTTCAGCTAGGGCGCGTAACAGTTGATCTTTTAATTGGTCAATTTCTTCAGAGGCGCATTCAGAAAGCTCATTTTCACCCTGACTAAGGGCAGAATCTAGGGTCTTTTCTGCATCTTCTGCATTTGTCTTTTCAGGGTTTTCTTGAGTCATCTTGATCAATTCCTTTCCATTGCGACGGCACGACACATAACATCTATCTTCTTTATAACGCTGAAGAACGGGAATTGTAAAGGCAGGCATCTCCATTTTGCCAAAGGATTAGCAGCATTTTTCGTTTATTGCACAATAAACAGAAAGCACCACTTTATGGTTTGAGTTGAGATGGTTTTTCAGCTTCAGCTTCAAGCTCCAAGACGCGGGCCATATTGTCAAGTAAAACAGAGATGGCTACTTCGGTCCTTGGTGCGCCTCCTACCATTTCAAAGCTCCACCCTTGGCTTCTAGATGCTGGTTGCTGTTGAAAAAATCGCTCTATAACTAACTGATGGTAATAAACGAAAGGTTGATTTGAAATGGCTAAACAGTGGCCTGGAAACGGCTTAGAAGAAAGCCATTTTTTCAAATTATTTAGGGTGGCTGGTTGCAATTGGTTTAATACGTCTGATCCTTTGTGCCTAAGGAATCGAGTGCGAGATTCTACAAAGTGTGTTCCGAGTTCATGAAGTCCGTTTGGGAGTTTCATGTTATTCCAAAGCCACTGAATCGCCTGGGCTTCAGTCTTGGGAAGCGAACTGACAGGGGATTTCATCAATTTTAGCTGGCTTACCTCAAAGAGATTAAGAGGCCTGTTGGTGGCTAGTAAAATCACCTGCACCTGAGTGCCTAGGTTCAATTTTCGTTTTTGGTAGAGTGACACTAAATAGCTGATCCGCTCATGCATGCGTTCCACCAAGCCGCCAAAGACAATAAGATAATCTATTGATTTTTGAGAAATTGGTTCTATTTTTTCAAGATCTCCCATTTCCCTGAATAAATTTTGCATCTCCTTTGTATGATAGGGGTGAAACTTTCGTTGAAATTCAGAATCCCAGCGCTCAACGCCTTCAGGACGCTTTAAAAAAGCTTTTGATAACGCCACTAAATTAGGCAAATCAGTTTGTTGAGGAGACAAGAGTGCGTTTAAGCATGTATCAGGACAGCCCGGAATGGGCTTAAGAACAGGTTTTAATAAATGAAAAATTGAAAAAACCTGAGGCAGCAAATTTCCTTTATCGTCTAAGACGCGCGCCTCAGCAAAAGGAATGGACAGCAAACAGAAAAGAAAAAACGCTAATAACCTGAAATTAAATAAAAAAAGAAGCATCTTTCCGAAACTATATATCCCTTCTTGTTTGGTAGAGGGATGAGAGATTTTTACAATTTTGTCAAGCAACTTTCTGAACAGGTTGATTCTGGTATTGTTCAAATCGATTTTGAAAATGCGCGGTATAGCGAAACAAAAAAAGCATAGAGGGTACACAGCAAAGGCTTGCTAGCAAGAAAAATGTGCTCCAAGAGAGAAAATCTGCTGCAATCCCGGCAACGCCTGAAAGCAGAATACGCATTAAAGAGGCAATGGAGGTGAGTGCTGCAAAATGCAAGGCCGTATGCCCTGGCAAACATAGGCTTGAAATATAGGCGATAAATGCAGAGGCTCCAAGGCCGCACGTAAAATTTTCAGCCCCAATAACGATGGTTAAGATCCATAGATTATAACCAACAAGGGATTGGATGAAAAACATAAGGCAAGAAAGAATTTGAAGCACGCTGCATAATAAAAGCCCTGTGGCAATGCCAAAGCGATTGAGCAGCAGGCCTCCAAAAAAACCGCCGCAAATCATAGCGCTGATGCCAAAGAATTTCGCAATTTGCGCAATTTCCAGTTTGCTAAAGCCTATGGAAAGCAAAAAAGGCGTATTCATAACGTTTAAAACCGTGTCACCAACCTTATAAAGAAGCATGAAGGTGCACACAATTCTCCAATCATATTGGCTGAAAAGATCCTGAATGCCTTCTTTAAACGATGCAAGCAGCCCTTGGTTAGGTAGTGTTGAAACCACTTTCAGGTTAGAGCTGGTGGGATCTTTACTCAGTAAGCAGGTGATCATCCCAACGAACAGACAACATGCCATGAGGGTGTAAACATGAAACCAGGAAATCCAGGAAGCTAGAAAAAGGGCTCCTGCGCCGGATGCCATCATGCCTAGGCGAAACCCTAAATAGGTGGCTGAGGCAGAGCTGCCTTCTAACCCCTTAGGTGTAATTTCAATACGATATGCCTCAACAATGACATCTTGAAGGGCGGCAAATAAGCAAACCATTAACGCGAGACAAGCCGTCCACACAAGATGTTCCTCAGGATTTGTTGCTCCCATTCCGATGATGGAGCCAAATAAACAAATCTGGCTGAGCAATGCCCAGCTACGCCTGCGCCCTAACCAACGGCTGAGGTAGGGGATAGAAAGGCGGTCTACAACAGCACCCCACACAAATTTCAAACAGTAAGGCAAGGTAGAAAGTGCCATCAACCCAATGACAGATGGCCTAATGCCAAGCTCTGATAACCATACACTCAAGGTTGAGAGGGTTAGAAGAAAGGGGATGCCACTGGAAAAACTAAGCAGGATGATCTTCACAAAAAAAGAAATATTTTGTTGCAAGATTTTGAAGTTTGTTGCAGGAATCTTTGTAAGCAAGTGATCGATTCCCCGTTAATAGCTTGCGATTCCAGGCAGATTTCTTAATACAGACATCACTTCTGGAATTTCTAATTTCATCTTAAACCCCTTTTTCTTTTTTTGCAAAAAAATGCCACAAAGACTCTTTTTTTTGATTTTCTTAAGCTGTTTCTTGCTTATTCAACTGATATTCTTGTGATTGTGGTGAAAAATGACTTTGGAAATGGGAGACAAGCTCCAAAAATGGCTCTGAACTTAAGAGAGAGCCACAGGCTTGCCCCAATTGTTTCAGATAAGCTGGCAACTGATCTGCTGGAATATGTTGGCGAAAGAAGGATTCATGGACCGCTCTTTCAAACAAAAGTGAGAGAATATCAAGGCCGATGGGGCGTGTTACCCCAAAGGTTACATGGAGCGAAGCGTCAGATTCTGCAAGG
>JBOFKH010000056.1:0-1666 GCA_051657225.1 Alphaproteobacteria bacterium | reverse complement strand
CAGAAGAGTTTTTCGGGCTATATGCAACCAAAAAAGAAATCAAGAGAGAAATTATAAAATTTTGCTCTCCATCTCTTTACGGTGAACCTGAATTCTGGGCTTACTACGCAGATTATGATTGGGTTGTTTTCTGTCAGCTTTTTGGAACAATGATGGAGCTTCCAGAAGGTTTTCCAATGTATTGTCGCGATGTAAAGCAAGAATGCGATCGCCTTGGGAATCCAGAACTTCCAAAACAAAATTCAACAGAGCATCATGCTTTGGCTGATGCTAAATGGACAAAAGAAGTTTGGAAATTTCTTTTGTCCATTTCTCCGGCATTATCCCGTTCCGACACTCTTCTTTATCGATAAATTGTTTCCGTACTTTGATCGGCAAAAAATCAAAATAAAAGTACAAAACTCGATTGGGACAACAACCGGATTTGTCCAAATTTATTTGCCAGGTCTTGATATTTTGATCAACGGCTAGTACCTTCTTGTACAAAAAAATCAGGCCCTTTTTTTTCCTCTATAGCCCAAATTGATCGCATCATTCTGAACTTAACTACGCCAGAAAAACTGCCAAAATTCTTAGAAACAACCGAAGCAACTTGTGTTGGCTTAATCCAATCAGGGAAAGTTTGCCCATCGGATAGCCTTAAAAATACAGAGTACAAAGCACCGCCAGAGCTATCATAGCCTGGAGTTAATGGAATTTTGCCCCTCATGGCCTCACCTATGATATTCATGTGGGCAGAACATTTGAAGGTCGTTATAGTCTTTTTCGAGATAGGCCCAAGCGCGATCGCGTCATCAAAATTACTACGAGTCAGTGTGTCGTCATCTATGGCAGACTCGGGGACAAAAGTAAGAGTAGCATTTGGCGATTTAAGATGGCTCAGCATTTGTTACCCCAATTTTTTCTTTAAAACTCTTGCAAAAACTTCAGCCACATCAATCTCATCAATCCCAGCAGACACCCAATCTCGTCCTGGCATCGAATTCCCCGCAACACCCTGAAAGCCTAACAATACTATAACCGCATAACTAGCCTGCCAAGCCACCACCCAACGCATGGCACTAACTTGATTGACAACCTTTGAATTGATCAGATATCCCGTATCTCTAATATTCCGTGGAGATGTAACAACCTCGCCTGTACTCCGAGTGGTTTGGTTAGGCCAGAACCAGATCGAATCATTCATCACTTGGTCAAAAGATTTTGACAACGCTTCTGTCGCTTCTGCGATCGCATAGGCAAACACTTCCTGTTCCATGCGACGGCGAAAATTAGGATTTGGGACAAATCTAGCCATAATTAGCGAACGGAAAATGTAGTAATGATTTCCCGTTCGTCCCCATCCTCAAAATGCACAATATAGCTGTAGATATCTAGGCCAGCATCATCTTTCCCTTGAAATTGACCTTCGATCTTTGTGCAGCCCATTTTGTCAACTTCGTAACACAGCAATGGAGCGTTTGGCCCCTCATTCTCAGAATAAAATAGAATTTGAGTCCAGGTTTCTTCTTTTGTTTCAGAATTGTATGTTGTATGGGCTTGAAGATCAGACTTGGCGTATCTATCCATTTTTTTGGTATCTTAAATATGAATAATTATATAGGATATGGCAAAAATGGCGAACAAACCGAGCAACACTGACCAACAAACTTCAGAGCATGTAGCC
>JBOFKH010000055.1:0-3153 GCA_051657225.1 Alphaproteobacteria bacterium | reverse complement strand
GAAAAGGGATTGATTGCCCTAACCGTTGCTGATACTATGGTAAAGCATGCCCTAGACCTAGGCCAAATCGCGGCGCGTCAGTGGAACGAGTGCTATTACAAAAAGGATTCGGGAACGGTTGCGGAATTCGCAAAGATTGGCGGCGTAGATTTTCTGGCGGATCTGGCTTTCATGATTGGCAGCGCGTCGAAGCGTCTCCCCTTTGAAACCGAAGACGCGATCAAAGCAGAGTACAAAGCGATTTTGAAGGCGCGGGACGAATACAAACAGCACGAAGCGCAAGCCGTGATCGAAATCGAGAAAATGCGCGAATTGCGCACGGCGCTAGAAAAGTTCGCTTTGTTGACTGTAGATTATCCGCTGGCGACCTGAAAATAATTTAAAAAAGTAGTTGACCACGAAGACCAAACAGAATACTATATCAATCAACGGGGCAGGGATGGCTTGCCCCTCTAAAGAAGGAAATAAAAATGTCTTACGCTGCTAAAATCGAAGCCTTGAACGTTGAACTGACTGAAAAGAAAGAGCTTTTGCAAGCCGAACAAGAAAAGCTCGCGGGTCTGCGCACCGAAGCGCAAGCCAAACAAAACGAAATGGATCACTTTTCAATCGACGCGGACAAGTACGAAGACGAATACAGAAACAGCCTTGACGAAACCTATGATTTGCCCTTTGGTTGGTCTATGGCGACCGTAATGGAAAGTCAAGATCCTTGCATGTATCGCGAAGGCTTGAATGATTACGCTGATGGACTCGACAAAGAAGAAGACGACGAATATAAAGAGCTTGCCGAACAACTGGAAGAGATCGAAACCGATATCGAGCAAGCCGAAGACACGATCAGCGACCTTGAAAATGATATCGAAGATATCGAGATAGAGATCGAAGATCTGGAAACCGAAGCGGACGGAATCGAAGATTAAAAAAGTTTGAAAATGTAGTTGACCACTGAATCACAAACAAGTATATTACTAATCAACGGGGCGGGAATGGCTCGCCCCTCTAAAGAAAGGAAATAGAAAATGAAAAAAGTAATCAACGCCACCTCCCGCGCCGCTGCTCGCACTCTGAAAGCTGAATACGTAGCAATGGGGTTTTTTGAGGTTAAGGTAATCGACAACGGCGCGGACTCCGAAAACCGTTGGGCAGTTAGCTTTATCGACCCTGAAATCGAAGAGATTAGCGCGGAAAATTTCGAAAAGGTAGAGCAAGCAATCGCGGAACCCGCAGCCCCGACGCCGGAACTGATCGACCTTTTCAAGCGCGAAACCTTGACCATTAAGAAGACTGGCGGCGAGCGTACCCCGTCCGGTCGCAAGAAAACCAAATGGGAATTCGTAAACGTAAACCACGGCAAGCAAGCAAAGCGCAAGCAATACCAGCCTAAGCAAGCAAAGGCACAAAAGCCGCGCCGTGTTCAAGAAAACGCGCTTACCATTGCCCTGCAAAGCGCCTTTGGAAAGTAAGAAAAAAGATTGACACCGACAAAGGCCCCTGTATAATGGGGCCTATCAAGACAAACAAACCAAACCATAAAAGAGGTAATACCATGAAAAAAGTAATCATCGCCCTGTCTGCTCTGATCCTGTCTGCTAACGTAATGGCGCAAGGCGCGGGCGGCGCTGGTGCAATGTCTGGCATGAAAGTAGAGGCCGAACAACTGCAAGCCAAATGGAACGGCAAAGAAGGCACTCAACAAACCGCAATCAACGGCGCTGTGATCGAATGGCAAGCGAACGACAAAGGCGAGCAGGTAGCCAAGATCGAAGGCGGCAAGCTGATTTGCAAGGGCCAAACTGGCGGCGGTTGCTACTGGGAAAAGTAAGAAAAAAGATTGACAACCAGATCGGCCCCTGTATAATGGGGCCTATCAAGACAAACAACGGAGTTTAAAAATGTGTAAAGCCAAATGCAATCATGTAGTCGGTCTACAAATTTACTACGATGGCGATTTTGATAAAATCCGCGCAAGTCAACTGGAATTTTTTAAGATATCAGAAGACGGAGAAGAAATCAGCGGGGTTTGTGGAACTCCGGATCGATTCACTGGTTTTAAACATTGCCCCGAATGCGGCGAAAAAATTTAAAAAGTAGTTGACACCAACAAAGGCCCCTGTATAATGGGGCCAATCGAGACAAACAACGGAGATAATCAAATGACTAAGCAAACAATCGAATTCCTGTGCGACTCCCACAACGGCGTTTTCATCCCTCAAATCATGATTGATCGCCTAGTAGAGGCGGGATGGAAAGGGATTCAAGCGGACGACGTGACCACTATCAAACTCGGGCCGGATTGCGAATGGTATTGGGAAGCATGGGAAACCGTCTTGAATAACGCAACTTACGAAGACGAAGACGGGAACGAATGGCGGTTGTATCAAGATGGCGATTTGTTCACCTATAACCAAGATCACATTTTCGAAGACTAAACGATTGACAGCAACAAAGGCCCCTGTATAATGGGGCCTTAATCGTACAAACAACGGAGTTAAGCCAATGAAAAATCAAACTATCGCATCAATCCCGAATATCTACGCCGCAATGATCCAACTTGGCGGGAGTGGAACCCGAAACCAGATCGCCGATACCCTGATAAACGAGCATCATGATATTTTTTCCGAACGTCTGGAAAACTACGGGGGCGACATAAAAAAGACGGTCACACAAATTGCGGCAGAGGCGGGATCAGTGATCACGCAATGCTTGAAAGGTGTTCGAACTTTTCCGGCTCAATTGGTGAAGACTGGATCCGGTGGAAAAAATGATCCCTTTGTCTACAGTATCCAGTTTAACGAAGAGCAGGAAACCGAAGAGCCGGAAATCGTAGAGCAGGAAACCGAAGAGCCGGAAATCGTAGAGCAGATCGCGGAAAAGTACAACCGAAACGAAATCGAAAGAAAAGCAAAGGCGGAACTTGATTTTGATTCGCGTACAAGGTATGACGACTTTTGGACGGTCGCAAAGCGGTTAAACCAGATTGTCGGATCTAGCGTCTTTGACGTTGACCACGCGAAAACCATTTACGAGCACGGAGCAAAGGCGATCCATCCCGACAACTTGCAAATACTTTTTGCTTATGTCAACCGGTCAAAGAATAAAGACAGTTCGATCCGAATGGCGCTATCGGTACAAATCGCGCATATCGAAACG
>JBOFKH010000054.1:0-1905 GCA_051657225.1 Alphaproteobacteria bacterium | reverse complement strand
TTCCCAAGAGATCCAAGATGCCTTGACATTATTAGGTCTTTGCTTGCCTCTTACCCAAGACGCGCTTAAAAAACAGTATCGCTTGTTGGCTAAACGCTACCATCCGGATTTTTTTGTTGGCAAGCCTGCTTTTGAAGAAGCAGAAGAAATGCTTAAACGAATCAATCACGCCTACGCTACGTTAAAATCTTTTCTGAACAAATAAACAGTTTGACAACAAATAAGACAAAAGCTTCAAGCTGTTTTTAAGTTTTGGGTGGATAGGGTAAAGCGTTATGCTAAAATGAAAAAAGTTAAAAGGACAAGCTGAGGGGAAAGCTGATGAACCGTTTAAAACCATTTTATTTCATTTTTTTTATTCTATTTTCAACAGCTTATGGTGAAAATGGCGATTGGGAAGAAAATTTAAGTGACGCGAATTCAATTGATTCAGGCGACGCCGAAATGGGAAATAGTCTCGATGAAGAGGGAGAAGGAAGTAGAAAAAACGTTATAGAAGAAAGCGCAAAGACACGCACCAAAGAAGCCTTAAAAGGTTTTCTCGATGATGCAATCGACGGCAATGAATAAAATAGCTTTTAAGCTGGCTTCACAAAGCGCGCAATAATTTTTTTGGAGCCTGTGTGATCAAACAGAATCTCTAAGCATTCACCTTCGATCGTTTGGACAGCCCCATAACCGAATTTGGTATGAAAAACCCGTTGGTGCTTGATGAAATTATGGGCATGGGATGGACTTGAACTGAACCGTGCCGCAGACTTGTCTTGGGTTATTCGACCCCAAGAAAATTTCTGTTCACTTTGGCGTGATGGGTTTCCCATACAAAGGTCAAGGTGGGTTTCTTCAATTTCTTTGATGAAGCGTGATGGCGAGCAAGACTGCCACATATTATTAATCTTCCGATTCCATGCGAAAGAGATGACTGCTTTGGCTTTCGCTCGGGTTAGGCCCACATAAGCCAACCTGCGCTCTTCCTCAAGGCCTTCATCAGCTTTTTCTTCTAAAGATCTGGCATGGGGGAAAAGATATTCTTCCCACCCTGGGAGAAAAACGAGATCGAATTCTAGTCCTTTGGCGGTATGCAGCGTCATGATGGAGACAAAATCTGCTTCTTCTGAAGCGCTCATATCTGTGACAAGGCTTACATGTTCAAGAAAAACCTGGAGATTATTAAACCCCTCAAGCGCCTTCAGCAGTTCCTTGAGATTTTCAAGCCTCCCTTCCGCCTCTAAAGATTTTTCTTGTTTCCAAAAGGCGATATAACCAGATTCTTCCATCACTTTTTTGGCAAGCTCCTCACAGCTCATGCTAAGGGCACAAGCCTGCCAGGACTGGAGTTGATTGATCAAATATTTCAGGGTAAGTTTAGTGTTACCTTTGAAAGCATCTGTCAAAACAAGGCGATTTGCTGCTTGAAAGAGGGAGATACCCTCCTCCACAGCCACGCGGTGAAGGGTTTCAAGGGTGCTAGGGCCAATTCCCCGCTTAGGGGTGTTGATAATGCGCTCAAAAGCAAGGCCGTCATCTGGGTTTTGAATAACCCGCAAATAGGCCACCATATCTCGAATTTCAAGCCGATCGTAAAAACGAAGGTTCCCCAAAACCCGGTAAGGAATACCCTGAAGAACAAACCGTTCCTCAAAAGCGCGCGTTTGAGAGCTCGTGCGGACTAAAATCGCCGCATTACCAAGGGATCCGCCTTTTTTATGATAGCGTAAGAGCTCTTCTCCTACCCACTTCGCCTCTTCCACATCGCTCCAATGTCCTTTGACAGCAACTTTTTCCCCATCTGTTTGTTCTGTTTTTAAAGCTTTGCCCAAGCGACGCTTGTTTTTCGCGATAAGCGAGGATGCTGCACCCAGAATGTGAAACGTTGAACGATAGTTTTCTTCCAGGCGAATCAAC
>JBOFKH010000053.1:0-8581 GCA_051657225.1 Alphaproteobacteria bacterium | reverse complement strand
AAATCATCGGAAATAGCTTGAAGCGCGTTTATCTGGGAAGCTGTGAGGGGATGTTTAAAGGCCTTCAACAGGTGGGCTTGAAGGGTTTGGGCGGACACGAATCCAACACTTTTTTGATCAACAGCAGCATTGCGTGCTAGTAAAAGTGCCAGCTGCTCTGCCAAAAGTTCATCGAATGCAATGCGCTGACGGGAGGGCGTGTGAGGGCTTAGATCTCCTTCGCAGGTCACCTTATGAAGCGCCAAAACGGCATCTTTCCAACTTGGCCATTTTTTTGTTTGCAAAAAAGATTCAGGAAGCCATTCGGACAGGTTTGGAGCGCCTTTGAGGGCCTTTTGCACCAACCCAACCAAGGTACGTCTTGAAAGGCCTGCTGTGAGGGGGTAATTGACCTGATATTCAGAAAAATAAGGTTGTTGAGCAAGGGTGTGTACGTGCTCAGGATGGGCCATTTGAAGACGCCCCTGAAAGGCTTCCACCCTTCCGCTGACCAACCAACAGGAGTCAACAGGAAAACGCTTGTGCAACCCATGGGCTTTTTGAAAAAACACCAGATCGATAAGGCGAAGGGAGCCTGAAAGGTTACGTTGGTCTTCACACAGGATGCGGGCGATTTTTTGTTCCCGAAACCCAGACCCTGGGTGGGATAAAACTTTCAACGCAAGGGTTACGTCTTTCCCCGCTGGCATTTCTTTTAAGGAGGCCAGGGGGTAATGCTTAAATCCATTAGGCAAGTGCCACAGCAAGTCGCACACGGTGTTCAGGTGCAATTTGCGCAAGAGGGACAAGGTATAGCTGCTTACGCCTGCAGCATCTTCAATTTGCTGGAAAAGAAAGGTATTCAAGGTCACATCAAACTTTACTGCTCCATTACCAAAAAAGGCGCCACAAAATTTGAGAGCCAAGCTTGCACCTCGGGAGAGAGCCGATGGGCCAGGGTGTCCACGATGCGTTGGTGATAAGCCGCGAGCCAGATTTGCTCTTCCCTAGTCAGCAGAGAAATCTCCACTAAATTTGGCTCAAAGGGAACCAACGTGAGCGTCTTAAAGCATAATCTGTTAGGGAGCGTGTGAAGCGCTACCTGCACCACGCTTTCTAAGCGGATGCCGTAGGCCCCTTCTTCATAATAACCAGGTTCATTGGAAAGCAGCATCCCTGGTGCCAGTGGCGTTGTGGCGCGTTGGGAGATCCCTTGAGGGCCTTCATGAACCGAAAGAAAGCTTCCCACCCCGTGGCCTGTGCCATGGTCATAATCGCACCCTATTTCCCATAACGCACGCCGGGCAAACCCGTCAATTTGCACCCCCGTGGTTTGGTGGGGAAACACAAGGCTAGCCACGGAGATGTGACCCTTTAAAACCCGCGTGTAGTGTTCTTTTTGGGCCATGGTTGGGAGCCCTAAAGCAAAGGTGCGGGTGGTGTCTGTGGTGCCCCCATTGGTATACTGGCCCCCAGCGTCCACTAAAAGCAAATGGTTTTGGGTTAAGGTCCGCGCTGTTTCTGGTGTGGCGCGATAGTGCACGATGGCACCATGGGGACCGTGCCCTGCGATGGTCTCAAAGCTGGGTCCTTCATAATAGGGTTGCTGTTGACGGAATGTGTGGAGCTTTTCTGCCACGCTCAGCTCTGTTTCCTGAGCGCTATCCCCAAGGGTTTCAAGCCAGTGGCGCCAACAGATCCAAGCTATCCCATCCCATTCATAAGCTTGGATAATCTGGGTCAACTCTCCCTCGTTTTTGCAAGCCTTGAGCAACAGACAGGGGTCTGGCATGGCGCGGAGCTGTGGAGGCGAGGGAAGCTGCTCACATAAGCTGATCCACCCAAAGGGTGTGTAAGCTGGATCATACCCCACCACGCTTTGGGAGGTGAAGGCCGAGGCAAGCCGCTCAGGCAAAGCCTCCAAAAGGTATAGCCGGCAAGGTTGAAGCCCTTCCAGAAGTTCTGGCGAAATCTGGTCCAAGCTTGGGATGAACAGGTCTATAGACGTGTCCTTGTAGAGGATGCCATAACATCGGTTCACCGGCGTGCAGGGTAAGTCTGACCCCCGCACATTAAGCAGCCACGCGATGCTGGTATTGGAAGCGAGCAACCATGCACCCACCTGGGGATTAGATTGCACTATCTCCTGACGTTTTGCAGAGGACGTTTTTCCCGCAAACACCTCCGGGTGTGCCCGAAAGGCTTGTTGGGGCGGAGGTGGACGTCCTTCCCACAAAGCGTCGATGGGATTTACGGCAGCTGCATCCCACACAATACCTGTTGGGTCTAAAAGCTTTTGGTAACGGGTCAGTGCCACAAAGCTGTGGCACCATGGATCAAACCCTATCACGTCACCCTCGGCATAGGTCGTTTGAACCCAGGCCAACACGGCAGCATCCGTCCAGGGGAGCACTTCAAAGCATTGAAGATCTACCTCTTGACGCACTTGCAACGTATAACGCCCATCCACAAACAACGCGTGTTTCCCCTTAGCGTTAAGCAAGGCGAGCCCCGCAGAGCCTGTAAAGCCGCTCAGCCACGCTAAGCGCTTGTCAGAATCTGGAATAAACTCGTTCAAAAAGCGATCTGCATAAGCAAGGCAGAAGCCATGCCAGCCTTTTACACGCATCTCCCCTTCCAAACGTTGAAGACGTTTTGAATCAACAGACACCATGCGAACCTAAACCCTCTTGTTTTATAAGATATTTTTTTAAAACATTCCAACCAGTGTAGCAATTTTTAGTTCAAAATGAAGTAAAAAAAATGTTAAAGTGGTTTTAAAAATTAGAGATATTTGTAAAATCTTACAGTATAAAATCACCTCATTTTTTATATAACAAATTGTTTTCAAATGTAAATTCCAGCTTTTACTTTTTATTTACAATAAAGTAATTAAAGTTTTAGCAAATTTAGGAAAGGTATTTTATGAAATTAAAGAAACCCTTGTGTGCTTTTTTTCTGGCGTTTTTTTTGGGAAGCTCCATAAAACATCCACAAGATAATAAACTTTACGCAAAGGTGGCGCTTACCTCTCCCCTCGAGGAATTGGAAGCAAAACCTTCTGGGGTTGCTGAAAAAAATTCTGAAAGTTTTGTTGGGGGAAATGCAAGATCTCAAGCAGGTTCTAAATCAGGATCGTCGATTTATGCTACGAGAGAAAACGGCGCAAACTTTGGAGTAAATTCGCCGATATGGGACAGTGTTGCCTCCCTAGGGCGTTTTGCTGATTTTGACCCAGATCCTTTGCCTGATAGTTGGAATACCTCGGGCAAAAAAACAGTTTTAAATCTTATACCGAACGAGAAAATAAATCTCAGTAACGCACTTTCCTGGGTGGATTCTCATCAAAGAGCTAAACATTTAAATCATCAACTCAACCATCAAAGCCATGACATTGGCAATGCTGTTGAAGAAAATTTGGATAGCGCAAACTTACCCTCTAATAAGGCAGAAGAGGACGGTTTAAACGAAATCTTGAATCATCCGAATCTTCAATTTGATTCCCCTAAGGAGACTTTAGAGGAAGACATATTTTCCAAGCCTCCCACCAACAGAAGGAGCCGAAACTCTAGTATTAGCAGCGTGTGGTCGGATGCTTCCCTTGATTGGGATGCCTCTGAACAAGGGGCAACATTATCAGATTGTGATTATGAAAGAAGCGATGAGGAAGACTCTGGCTTTGCATCGACTTCCCCTCTTTTTGGAGGCATCAGCTCTCCAAAGGCTGCTCTAGAACCTTTTTCAGGTTTAGATTTAACTGACCTAACCCCAACCAAAGGAGGGGCTTCAACTCACTATATGAATTGGGGAACAGGTGATTTATCAGATTCTGAGGATGAAAGCTCTCCGGTGATACGCAAAAGCTCCACACCTGACCAGGCCTTTGACTGGGATCACTCTGTCTTCAATGAGGTGTGTGAAGGAAGCGATGAGGAAGATTTATCAAGCTCCCCCCTTTTTGGAGGGAGCAGCTCTCCAACAGCTGGTCTAGAACCTTTTGAAGGTTTAGATTTAACTGACCTAACCCCAACCAAAGGAGGGGCTTCAACCCACTATATGAATTGGGGAACAGGTGATTTATCAGATTCTGAGGATGAAAGTCCTCCGGTGATACGCAAAAGCTCCACACCTGACCAGGCCTTAACATGGGATGATGCTGAACAACCATTAAGCTTTTTCAATGTGTATGAAGAGGGCGATGAAAAAGAACTTGATCTTGACACAGAGCCGCTTTTTAAAGATGCTATTTCTAGAGAAATTGCTAGAGAACCTGTGGAAAGTTTAGGTGCGGAAGAAAAACTTTCACTCCAACGAGCTTTGAGGTTAGCCCAAGGCGCCGTTCCTGCTGAATATATGACTTTATGTTACATAGACGAAAAAGATTTTCAAAGAACAACGGTACGCAGGCACAGCAGCACCCAGCCAGATTTTCCTCAAAAGATCGTCTCCCGCCAGTTTATACTTAGGGACCCAGATTTTTTGTAATAGGCGTACCTAAAAGAGAAAAAATGCCTGACCTTTCGGGGCAGGCGTTTTTTCTGGATTTTAACTTAAACATGCCGCAGGGTTTTTCCGGTATAAAGTTGACGGGGGCGTCCAATTTTTTGTTGAGAATCTACCATCATTTCACCCCACTGCGCGATCCATCCTGTGGTACGAGCGATGGCGAAGAGGACCGTAAACATCTCCACAGGGATACCCATGGCCTCAAAAATGATGCCTGAGTAAAAATCCACATTGGGATACAGTTTTTTCTGAACAAAATAATCATCTTCAAGGGCAATTTTTTCAAGACCCTTGGCCAGCTCCAAAAGCGGGTTATCTTTTTTCCCGAGGGCTGCAAAAACTTCCTGGCAAATCTTTTGGAGAACCTGGGCCCGTGGGTCATAATTTTTATAAACCCTGTGGCCAAACCCCATCAACCTAAAAGAATCTTGCGGATCTTTAGCACGCTTGATGAATTCACCAATCTTATCTGGATGGCCAATCTCTTTCAACATCTTCAAAACAGCTTCGTTGGCACCGCCGTGGGCAGGCCCCCAAAGTGATGCAATGCCGGATGCGATGCAGGCAAAGGGGTTTGCACCACTTGACCCCG
The DNA here is from genome assembly GCA_051657225.1 of Alphaproteobacteria bacterium. Classification (GTDB taxonomy): domain Bacteria; phylum Pseudomonadota; class Alphaproteobacteria; order Holosporales; family JBOFFI01; genus JBOFFI01. The sequence goes on along the minus strand of JBOFKH010000053.1, from coordinate 3,504 downwards.
CAATGCGAACCGTAGATGTGGAGGCGTTTTGCTCATGATCTGCATGGAGCGTTAAGATAACGTCCAGCGCTTTTGCGAAAACAGGATTCATTTCATAAGGCTCAGAAGGAACTGCAAACATCATGTGGAGGAAATTTTCTGCATATCCCAAATGATTTTTTGGATAATTAAAGGGAAGCCCCTGGGAATATTTATAAGCCATGGCTGCCAAGGTGGGCATTTTTGCAATAAGTCTGATGGTGGCCAGGTGGCGTTGTTCTGGATCATTAATATCTAAACTATCGTGATAAAAAGCAGAGAGTGCTCCCACCACGCCAACCATAATGGCCATGGGATGAGCATCCCTTCTAAATCCTTTAAAAAACTGGATGAGTTGCTCATGCACCAAGGAATGTTGATTGATCTCACCTAAAAAGGCTGTATAGTCCTTTTTTTGGGGGAGTTCTCCATTTAAAAGCAAAAAAGCAACTTCCAAAAAAGAGCATCGCTGGCTTAATTCTTGGATGGGATAACCGCGGTAGAGTAAAACCCCTTCATCTCCATCGATAAATGTGATGGCGGAGGTGCAACTGGCAGTTGATGTAAACCCTGGGTCATAGGTAAAACAACCAGATTCTGCATAAAGCTTGCGAATATCCAGAACATCAGGGCCCACACTCCCTTCCAGGATGGGAAGCTGAACGTCTCGTTTTTCACCATTTTTAAGGGGAACGGAGAGGGTTGCATATCTGCTCGTTTGAGTCATTGAAATTTCTCCTGCATCGATTTTTTTTCTATGATTCTTATTATAGCTGCTCTAAAAATAGACTGCACGTCTTTTTATTGAACAGATTGTAATAAAACTGAGCATATAAGAAGATAAAGCTTAACTTGTCTTGAAATGAAGCCGTGATTACCACCACAACATTTATTTTGTTAATTATGCTTAACGAGCAAATTAAATCTATTCAAAGCGCTTAAAAATGACAGATGCGTTTGTGCCACCAAAACCAAAAGAGTTCGAAAGAACACAATCAACTTTTTTTTCTTTGGCGCGGTGAGGTATCAAATCAAGATCTGTTTCTTCTGAACAGTTGTCTAAATTAAGGGTGGGAGGTAAAATATTGTCTCGCATCGCAAGGATAGAAAAAATGGCCTCAATGCCACCCGCTGCACCCAACAAATGACCTATGGACGATTTTGTAGAAGACATGCACATCTGCTTTGTTGCTGCGCCAAAAACGCGGTGAACCGCTTTCAGCTCAACTGTATCTCCAGGGGGCGTAGACGTTCCGTGAGCATTTACATAGCCCACAGATTCTGGTGCAATTCCAGCGTTCCTCAAAGCATTGCGCATAGCGCGATAGGCCCCCATGCCATCTTGAGAAGGTGCTGTAATATGGTGGGCATCCCCAGAAAGTCCGTAGCCGATAATTTCGGCATAAATGCGGGCGCCACGTTTTTTAGCATGCTCTAATTCTTCCAGCACCATCAGCCCCGCCCCTTCCCCGATGACAAAACCATCCCGGTCTTTGTCCCAAGGTCTCGAAGCTTTTTCAGGGGTGTCATTAAAAGCAGTCGAAAGAGCCTTGGCTGCAGCAAATCCAGCAACGCCAATTCGGCAAACAGAAGCTTCTGTTCCACCAGCTAAAATAACATCTGCATCCCCGAACATGATCAAACGCGATGCATCTCCGATGGCATGAGCCCCCGTTGAACACGCCGTCACAACCGCGTGGTTGGGGCCTGTGAAACCATAACGAATGGAAACATGGCCCGATGCCAAATTAATCAGACAAGACGGAATAAAAAAAGGACTCACCCGCCGGGGGCCTTGTTCTTTCAGTACCACAGATGTTTCATAGATACCCGGCAACCCGCCAATACCAGAGCCAATAATAACACCGGTTCGCTCTCTGTCTTCCTCAGACTCAGGCTTCCAATTTGCGTCCGCCAAAGCCTCTTCAGCTGCAGCCAGCGCATAGAGGATAAAATCCCCCATTTTTTTTTGCTCTTTGGGTGAAACCCATGTATCGGGGTCAAAACCACCAGGTCCTCGAGGAATTTGCCCCGCAATCTGAGAACGAAGATCAGATGCATCAAAACCAGAGATAGGGGAAATGCCAGATTTTCCCCGGATTAGGTTATCCCAAGTTGTTTTCAAATCACTTCCCAAAGGAGACACCGCTCCAAGTCCCGTGACAACAACTCGTCTCGTACCTACACCCATGCAAGACAATCCTTCAACAAGATGAAACGTTTCGAAAAGTCAATAACCGACCCATCAAAAAACTTAGGCAGCAGCCTTGAGTCTCTCAATGAAGGCGACAGCATCTTTAAGCGTATGAATTTTTTGAGCTTCCTCGTCTGGAACCTCTACTTCAAACTCTTCTTCGATTGCCATCATAAATTCAACGGTATCCAAGCTATCGGCATTAAGGTCGTCAGTAAAACTAGCGCCGTCCGTAATATCAATTTCTTTTACACCAAAATGTTTTGCAACCAATTGCTTAACACGTTCTTTTACATCACTCATGCAATTCTACTCCTCACTTTTTTAAACTATATCAGCCCCATCAGCTGCTAATACAGGGGAGCTAGCCCAGGCTATGAAATCCTTTTTTTAAAAAAAATTCAAGCCCCTTCCTAGATTTTTTTTAAAAGCTGTTGAAAAACTTAACGTTCAGTTAACTTTTTTGGTAAAAAAAAGAAGAAATCGGGAACTCCTTCAAATTTCTCCTTTACTTTTCCATCAAAACAAGCAAAGAATATCGGTTCAGAAATGAACGTTGATTCATTTTTTATTTGCCATATTGCTAGAGGGAATAAAGACGCTCGTTATGTCGAAAGAAGAGCTCATAGAATTTACAGGCGTCGTGGAAGAATGCCTTCCCGATACTCAGTTTCGCGTCAAGCTTGATAAAACAGGCCTTATCATCACGGCCTATGCGTCTGGAAAAATTCGGAAAAATCGAATTCGAATTTTAGAGGGGGACAAGGTAAACGTTGAAATGACGTCCTACGACCTCACAAAAGGGCGAATCAAATTCCGCCAAAAATAAGCCGCATCTGATGGATGAGGAGGCTTTTCGCCTCCCCAAGGCTTTTATATTTTCCTTAACTCATCTCTCTGACAAGCAAGGGCCTTTTAGTCATGCCGGTGAACTCTCTCCTGGCGTTCGTGCTTTTCTTGAGCTTCTAGGCTGAGGGTTGCAATGGGCCTTGCGTCTAAACGGCGGATACCTATAGGCTCCCCTGTCTCTTCACAATAGCCATAGCTTCCATCTTTCAAACGCTGCAAGGCCTCATCAATTTTCACGATCAGCTTGCGTTCCCGGTCTCTGGATTTCAACTCGATGGAAAGTCCTTCCTCAAAAGAAGCCCGATCAGCAGGATCTGGCTCATACCGAGAATCTTCCTGTAGATGTTGGAGGGTGCACAAAGATTCCTGAAGCAAATCTTTTCTCCATTGGACCAACTTCATCCGAAAATATTCTTTTTGAAGCGGACTCATAAAAGGCTCGC
>JBOFKH010000052.1:0-31332 GCA_051657225.1 Alphaproteobacteria bacterium | reverse complement strand
CCTGCATTCTCCCCCCGAGTTCGTTTAACTGCTGACGGGAATATTCAGCTTTGTCATAGGCGATCGCTAAGCTCATGTCCCCCATCTGAGACACCTTATCAGCCGTCAGTCCTTGAGCAATATCCAGCCCAAAAAACTCAGGGATAGCTTCGTGTTTCGACTGCACAACAGTTGGCTGATCTGGAGCATTAACAACTGACTCGATCAACCCAGACTGGATCGCGGTTTTCAAACCCTGCGGGTCGGAGACAACCTTCCCCGCCGTCTGCTGGAATAGAAGCTCTCGTTTCCCGTCATCACCTTCAAGGAAAACTCTCACACTTGCCTTGCTGTCTGGGTTAGAGAAACCGTCTTTGAGCTTTGCCAGTAAGTCAATATTAGGCTCATCAGATGGCCATGCATTATTGGTCCCGACCTTAACAATTACATCATTTTCAGTGATATCTTTGCCTATTAAGTCCCCGATCGTTTTCGCTAGAAGTTTGACAAATTCAATCTCTGCAATCATCCCCTGATTCTGGAGTTCTTGCGCTCCCTGCTCACCAGTGCGAGTATCTGCTGTAGCTAATTCAGCCATTATCCGATCTCCTGATTTCTTGTGTCGCGTTTAATCAATTAGACCTGCTTTTCTGAGTCGTTCAAACATAGCTTCTTCAGTGTCAGGTTCTACTCCAAGACTCTCATTTGCTTTATCTCGAAGCTCGGAATATCGATCGCCCCATTCTTGATACAACGGATCATCGTCTAGCCAACCATTCCCAGACAAAGAAAATCCTTGTTCTTCTTGCCAGACAGTAATCGCTAACGCCAGCTCCTTAGGATCTTTAATGCTTTCGGCCAGTTTCTGAATCTTAGAAATCATCCGACGATCGCTCCTTCCAAAATTTCCCCAACAACTCCCAACCCAAACCCAGGGAACTGCGCCCCATTCCGTCGATCGAGCTTTATCTCCCCATTCACTTCCACATACACCGATCGCCCATCATCCCCGATCGCCATAATGATGGGCAGTGGGTTTGTGGGTGGATCGATCGCCACCATTTGCCCATCGATCGCGGCATAAGCGGGGCGATCGGTTTGTTCCCCCAGGTATAGCTCAAAGCTTTTGAGCTTGTGCCCAGGGTCAAGCAGAGGTAAATCCCTGTCCTCTTGAGCGGTCTGGAGCGCGATTTTTAGAGCCTCGGAGGCATGTAAATCTACGAGACTAGTGTTGTAAAGCATTAATTTTTGATCTCCTGTTGAATAGCTTCGAGAGAATTCCAGAGGTCGACGGGGATCGCCGGGATAGATGGCTTAGATTTGGTCGTTCCTTTTGACTCCGTTTTAGGCAGAATCTTGAGAGCAATGTTTTGCCGCCGCAGCAGATCATCATTACTCAATGGATTCCATTTGACCTTTCGGCTTACAACTTTACGATGAGCAATCCATCGTTTTTTAGCCTGCTTCATGAGTTGCTTTTCGCGTCGGGAGAGCTTGATCTGGAGACGATACGGAATACTAGTCCGCTTCATTTTTTTCTTGCCGTCCGAGACTTCCCCAGTCACTCCTGGAGTGACAATGATTGCAGCCCCAGGAGGCTGCCCCACCATCTCTTCAATTGGAACCAAATCGCGTTGCTGAACGCTTGTTGTTGTCCCTCCCTTCCCTTTTGAAAAGCTTTTAATATCCTCCTTCCCAAATCGCTTAGAATACCTCTCTGCATCTTTGTCGTCAGCTAATTTACCGATCCATAAGGTATTGATATTGTCAAAAATTGCATTGGTCTGGTCTTTGCCATGCTCCAGTTCCATGATCGATCGCCCTTGTAATCCAAGGGCATAGACCCATTTTTTGCTTCGAGCCACCCCCATTACCCTGGGAGCTGGCGGCAATCGCATTTGGGGCGCTTCATCCCACAGGAATAAGCCTCCAATGCCTCTACCAGAGAAGACGTTGCGATCGAGAACAACCTGCAATGCAGCAGCAGTCAGCGGGACAACCGTTTCTTTATGCTCAGGATGCACTCTAAAAATCAGCATTTGTTTTGGCTTGAGCACAATAGGAATATTGGTTCCTCGACAAAACACGTTTGTTATTTCTTTGGAAATAAACTGGGAAAGGATTTTCATCGCGGTGAAGATCACACTTGCCGCAGTCTCCGGCGACTTAACAACCCCTAGGAATTGGTCAAACGCCGCCTGCTGATACTGAGTGATTTTTGCGTTTTTAATAGACTCTGGACACTCGTTCACCCGCGCCAAGATCTTATGGAGCATCGCTAAATCTTGAAAGGAGACTTCATCAGTTTCAGGAAGCGATCGCGCTATCATCAATCCCGCTTGAATTAATTGAGCTGCTGATCTATCCCAAATGTCTTGCTTTTCCCCTAGGTCTCGACAATTTGCCGTAAATGCAGTTGCAACCTGCTTGGCTGTTGCAATATCTTCTGGGTCTCGGAGCAACTTGACAAGGTTGATTTGACAGGAGTCTTTCCCAAAAGGATCAACGGGGAATATTTCATACCCTCTAGAAAGGGCAAAGCCCGCGATCTCGGAAGTTGGGCAGATTCTGCCTTCTTCGTAATTTTCCTCGTCCGACTTCGCGTCTACTGCAATAATCGGCATGTCTTGCCAGACGGCAGAGAATGCAAGTCGATTGAGGAATGACTCGGTTTTCCCTGCTCCCGTCGTCCCGATCGCCGCGATATGCTGTGAAGCATTAGGAAATGCGATCGTCTCTTTGTCAGGGACAATCAGTAACTTGCCATTCTTGAGCCGCTTACAAAATTTTGGAGAATTTACCCAGAGGGTAACACCTCCTTTATTGATATTCTTGAATGCCCGCCGAGTGGCATCTCTGATCTCTTTTTGGGTAGCCAGCCGCGCCCGCCCGATCTTGGCTCGTTTTGGCATAAGGAACACCAAAAACAAAACCCCCAGCCCGAACAATGAAGGATAAATAATCCAGTCGGGTGGGGGTTGATCCAGGAAGGGGGCGGAAAATGGCTGTTCTGTAACAGCTTTCGTCATCGAAGTTTGATCTCCTGTCCCTTCTCAGCCCACGGTAAAATTTTGGCATTCGTCGGCAAATTCAATCCAGCCGCCTTGATTGCTAAGGCGTACTCAGGGGCAATCCCAAGAGTCTGGTTAATTGAGTTTTGCACCACACTCTTGCCTCTTTCAGCAATATCTTTTTTGAGAAGCGCCAAGCTCAACGCTTTAGCCACTGGACGAGGGACACCAACAGACAACGTGGTTGCATCCCCTCCAGGGTCAGAAAAGGACAAGTAGCAAGAATTATTACTCTTGCGAAGCACTACCGGGACATCCCCTCGATTGGTAGATGCGATCGCAAACTGATAAGAATCCTTCCCGTAGGCAACATTAACAACAGGCTTCACCTTCTGCACAATGCCTGTCCCTACTGTTTTCAATGGGCATGATGGAGCGGAGACCGCCAGTTTCGGGATAGCCGCAGCAACGCCAAGAAAAAGCGAACCAACCAAAAATAATTTACGCATTCAATTCCACCTCCTATTATTTTGGCAACCAAGTCATTGGATCAATGTAGTCCCCTGAATAAATATTACCATTTGAGGTGCCAGCAAGCACACCAAAATGCAAATGTGGGCCTGACCCCAGTCCGCTTGCGCCGGAGATTGCGATCGGGGTGCCCATCTGCACTTGATTGCCAACCGCCCCCAGGTATCCTCCTTGCTGAAGGTGAGAATATTGGGTCATATATCCTCCTCCATGGTCAACAAAAACGGTATATCCGTACCCAGACACCCATCCTTGGAAGACTACAGTCCCAGCAGCAGCAGACAACACTGTCGTACCTGATGGGGTGCCATAATCGATCCCTTTGTGGTTGGAAGAGCAACCAGCACAAGGACTGTCTCTATGCCCATAAAGAGAAGTAATTGGATATTGACTCCCCACTGGATGCATTACCTGCCCACTAAAATTACTTGAGTGAGAAGGCCCAGAGGTGTTCCCATTCCCGACAACTGCCCCATTCCCTGCGCCTGTGCCTCCTCCACCACTTCCAGAAGATACCGCAGGCTTGACAAGCCCAGACGCAAGCAGTGCCGCTTGTTGTGCATTGATTATTGACTGAGGTCGTTTTAAGGGCGGTCTATTCGTATTGACATCAATCGGGAAAACATCATTCTGGTACTTGGTATCAAAAAATGGCCCCGGGATAAAGTATGGGGTACAAGTCCACCATTTTTTGCTCCCAGGCTTTCTTAGGCAAGCTCTGAAGTATGCTTGAAATTTCACGCTTTTCCGAGCACCAGTTTCCTGAAATGCGATCGCGATCGCCTTGAATTCCGCCGGATGGTCGCCAAACTCAAAGACCTTGCGCCCAGTAGGCTCCTTCCCCCCATTCACCGCTTTTAATGGACCAAATCCTCCTTCGACCATCTGGTCTTCCCCCATCTCCCACCGCGCCCCAGCAACTGGGGGGATTTGCGGCACCGGGAATGGTTCTGCTGCTTCAAAGTGTCTACAAGACTTTTTTTTGCACGGACGGGGAACATTTACATCCTTGCCCTTAATCCGCATCACTGATCCAGAGATATAAGGAATACCCAACACAGCCCCAGCCTGACTTTCTGGCTTCTCTCTCACATCATCAAGCAAGATTGCTCGAAGTGGTGTTTTTGAAAACAGAAAGGCATGGGCAGGAACCACAATGCCAAGCCCAGCTAAAATCGATCCCCCCAACAATAACGGTCGAATCCTTCCCATTAAAAACCCTCCCGCAAAATTGAAATCAGCACTCCAAGGACAATCAACCCGGCAAAAGCAACGGCAAGTTGAAACTTAACGGATTCCTTCAGTAGAGGAATCTTCAGGTTCCATCCCCAGTTCCGATCGCTCGGGGGAGTATAAAAAGGCTTTTGCTGTACTGGTTTCCGACTCATCAATTCCCACCTCTGTAATCTTCAGAAACAATGTTTGGACGTTTTCTGCCCGCAAAACGCCTGGTTTTCTGGGCCTGAACTTAAGCTTTTGGAATGTTGCAGATTCAATCGCAGTTCCAAACCCCCAGCCCACGACAAACTCTCCAGTGTCGTCAGGTTCTCTAGGCATCAACGCAACAGGAGCAATGGCACTAGCAGCACTACTGATGTGTTTAATCTTCTCCTTGCCGAGATTTGCCTTAGCCTTTCCCTTTTTAGACGGGTTGACTTTCAGGACGGGATCAAACTTGGGTGGGGGTGGCAAATTAGCAACTTTTAGAGCCCGACTAATAGAAGCTCCGCGCAGAATAGGAGGGCTTGGCACTGGCAATGCCGCATCCACATAGGGAATGGGGCTACCCATCTCCAAGATTTTATTTAACACTCGAACAGAAATCCCAGTTTTTCGGCTGGCTTCTTCAGGAGACAGTCCTTGGCGAATCAGGTTAACTGCCCCCAGTAATTTCTGGGCGTAATCCGATCGCGGATTAATCAATTTCCGCTGCACTGCCATCTGGTATCCCGTCACAGCAGGATGCGGATTTGCCATTGCAGGCATAGAAAAAGCGATCGCATAAAGGGAGGCGATCGCTGAAAGATGGGTTTTCATTTTACCGATACCAGTAGTTTACAAGAGCAGCTACCAAGAGACCAAAAATACCAAGATTCAGGTACAAAACAATGATCTGAGGAATTTTTGAGGTCATTCGAGTATCGAGATTTGAATCTTGGTCAATAGACTCCTCCACCTTCGGAGGAGTCTTATTCTGTCGCTGCATCAGCTCACCTCATCAGGTGAATAAAGAAATTGGCCAGAATCTTGAGGAAATTCCTGCCCATTAAGATCATGATGCTGATAGTCAGGCAGCCCTTCCTCAGGCATGGGCTGCTCAACAGGTATTGAGGAAGTATCCTCCTGCGAAATAGCGGAAGGTTGTTGGGGGTGAACATCCGTAGGAAGTGCAGATGCTGCCAGGAGTGGGACATCGTTAGCAAAAATCATTTTAATCTTCGTACCTGCCGCAACGCCCATTGCAACCCCAGTACTTTGATTGCCGGAAGAAATCTGCTGCTGAATTCCTTGTCCAAAATCCTGGGCAAATCTATTCGCGGCCTGAAGCCCAGCATTGCCAAGCGTATTTGGGAGACTGGTTGAGGTCTGACTGGCAATGCCATTGGTGGCAAACGAAGTTGTAGTTTGTGGCGTTACTAATTGCTGGACAAATCCTGTGCCAGCACCAACCAGCGCCCCTGTCAGAAAACTGCCAAATCCAGATTTCTTATTAAAGTCCTTGGCAAGCAATGGCTTATTGTTAGATTTCATCACTGCGATCGCATTAGAAAATTCAGGAGGAATATTAAGCGATTGCCCATTGCTGGTAGCAGCCTGTACCTGAATGTTAACAACGGAGCCCTCCATTGTGGCAGAGCCAAGTAACCTGGTTCCCTCAGGCAAGGCAACCTGACCATCCGCCGCTTTGAGGGAAGTAGAAAGGGTCATCACCACCTTGGAAGCCGACCCAAGGATGGGGGTATTGAGAATTGCTTCCACCTCAGAGCCAACCGGAATCATCACTGGTGTTTGACCAGACATCAAAGCATCCTCCTGCCATCCTCCATTAACTTCTGATGCAGGTGCCTCCATAGCAACATTCTGGAGTTCTGCAACAGGTTCAGTTACGATCGGTGCGGTTTCCGCAGGTTTCTTCAACTGCTGGCGCATCTGCTCCAATTCAGCCTGTAGTGAAGCTATGATTTTTTCATTTGCAAGATCTCTCGGGGGTGGGGCGGATTGCTTAGGAATGGATGGAGTCATTGAGCGATAGGCGCGAGGGGGCTCAGAAGAGTTGATAGAAGGACGGTAAGAAGTTCGCTCAATATTCTGCGCACGCTGAGCAGCCTGCATTTTTTGCAAAGCGGCCAATTGCGCAGCCTTTGGATCAGCCTTTGGCTTCTTCGTTATGTCCTTGCCGTAATTCTGTAGCTGAGACTTGGCAATGAGCATCTCCTTTTCCCCTTCAGACACCTTGAGTCGTTGACTTAGATCAGCAATTTGCTGCTGTTCTTGGGTCAAAGGTTTATCTTTCGCAACCTGACCCTTGGAACCCTCGCATCCTTTGACAAGACCAAATCCACCTATGAGCACAAAAGAAACAAGCCCTATAGACCCAAACCCCTTAATAAATGGGTTCCCCAGAAGGGTTGTTTTTTGAGATGAAGTTTCATAAACCTCATCAATGTCCATTGAATCATCAGAACAATTTAAGCTCTGTGTAGACTGAGATTCCTCCTCAGCATATTGCTTCAGGAGCGCATCAATGTCGTCGTCCGTAGCTTCGTTAGGAATAGCCTCTACGGTCTTGTTTTCAGTATCTTGCATAATTACACCTATGGAAGGATAGATTTGTCATCTGTAATGTCAACAATTTGCAGTCCTCGGTCGAGGACTGCATTAAATTTCTGCTCCATCTGAGTGGGCTGCAAAATATACCTGGGACGCGGAACCTCTTTAACAAGAAACTTCCGAACCCAGAGATGGCCTCTAGCCTCCTTCTGATTTTCATTTTCAACAATGAAATTGCCAAAGACAGTTACAGACTTAAAAGCTCCCTGTTTTTCGGGGGGCTTGAAAGCGATATTAGCAAGAACTCCTCGTGACTGCCCCTGCATCAACCCCTGCATTTTATAAACTTCCTTTGCAGTCTTGATGTGCCCAGGCAGCCAGGTTTTAGCAAAAACTGGGTCAAGTGCATTTGACGCCAGAAAAATCGTTGAGGGAATCTTCTCTTCAATCCCCTCAACTTTTTCTCCAGGATCAATCCCTTTTATTTCGGGAAGTTTGACATCAAAGCGATATAGCATTGGCACAATATCAGCCAAGAAAGCATTGATGTTGGTGTCATTTAGAGCGCCATCTGGCGATTGCTGTGCCATAATGGGCTTCCCATCCCGTCCTACTTGGACTAATACAGGAGCACGAGTATAGGACTGTACAGCGTGATCGACTTTGGACGCCAAAGAACATGATTGGTGCCAAGCAAGAAGAGACAGAAAGATTATCCAGTTTAGTGGATTACGAAGAAAAGGGGTACTTGATTGCACCCCTTTAAGATCTTCGTTTAATGATTCCTCAAATGTTTGAGTCTTTCTCTTGAACATTGAAATCACTACTGTCCTCCTCCGCATTGAATGGCAGGTTTTCCAGTGCGGGCTTCTTCTGCCTGACAAAAATCCTGCAACTGAGCCTGATATTGCAGATATTGGCCAGGTGCCGCCAGAATTATTTTGACCAAAAGAGGCCCCCAGACGATCGACGAGGCGATCATCACAATCCCTAGAGGGGAAGACAAAAATCTCTCAAAGTGAATTGCCGCAACAATTTTCCAAAACATACACTCAAACCTCCAAAAAATCAACGAACATAACGCATCAACGCCGACCCCACAGAGGCCACCCCAGACATCACCCCCAAAGCATTGCCAACCGCTGCCTGATAAGCAAAGAATGGAGCCAGGACGCCCACAATGATAGCAAACACGAGAGTGTTGCCAAAGTCAGCCGATAGCATGGCATAGGCTATCGTCACAATCAAGGTGCGGTATGCAAATCCAACCAGTGCCCAAGAGAAAAAATTCTTAAATACTCCTGCCACATAGGATGGATCGGCAATACCCATCAACAAAACCCACGGAATAGAGAGACAGACCACCAGCTGTCCTGCATCCAGGACAATCAAGAATGCTGTACCGATCGCCACCAAGAAGGGAATAACAAGCGTCAGGATCAACGCATCCCCCAATTGATTAAGAATCCCCCCGCTCAGATTTGTTTGCACAGACTGAGCAAAATTTGATTGTTGCGCCGCCTGTGCATAATTCTGGCTAGCCTGAGAAACCTGTTGCAAGCACTCTTCTCGCTTAATAGGATCCCCAATCAACTGACATTGCTGCACAGCCTGGGATTGAGCAGCCTGACCAGAAATGATTGTAGCCATAGCTAGAGTGGGATTACCTGCAACCTGGATCGTCTTATCGACGAAAGCATTGATTGTGCTATTTGCAGTATTCCGCATTCCGTACAGAATAGCGCCTGTCTTCGTTGGGGTCACCAATCCAAAAATAATAAACCCCAAGAATAGCCAGGACAGGACAGACCCCGTGAGCCTCCGCTCATCCATTTCCTTGAGTCCCTGGTTACGAAAATGGTTCCAAATCCAGATCACCAGAAAAATAGCTCCAAAGGATGAGGCTGTCGAGGAAATTAAGCGATAGACTTCTCCTTGCAATAGCAATACCCACATTTGGTCTAAGACAGCAGACGATGCATTGGAAACTTGCTGAAGAGTCTGCAAAAGAAGCTGGGCACCCGCTTGAGTGCCCAGAATAGGATTAAACATCACCATTAATTTATTTCCCTTTCAGGAGCCCCGCGAAACCACCAGAGGCAGTGATCGATCCTGCAACGGACTGATTAGAAGAGAATCGATTGCGTCGATTCGTTTTGTATTGCTCAGTAAGAATGTTATTAAGCGTGGCATTTACGCGATCGAGCTTGACTCCATTGGAACGATCCACCGAGATATGCTGCCCCATCAAGCCTGCCTGAGCAGCTTGCCCAGGGGGGATGCACCGCAAAACAGACAACGAATTAGTTTTTTTAGCGCAATCTTCAGCCATCTTCTTGAGGTTGTCTACATTCTCGGCAGTCGCTTCCTGTCGGCTTTTCAGATCCTTCTGCGCTTCTTCAGAAGTAGAAGCGTATGCATAGCTGGTTCCAACAGATTGAGTAAAATCTTCCTCAGTTCCAAAAATTTCACCTTGAAGCGCGGGGCCAAAATTTGACGAATTCAACAAGTTTGAAGACGCAACCTTTTGCCTCGCTTTATCTAGCCCCTGCTGATTGTTTACCAGCCCAAAATCACCAATAACACCAAGGGCAATATCGAACATGGCACCAAAATCACCTTTAGAGATGGCGGTGGTAAAGTCTTCGATCGTTGAAAGAATTCCTTGCAACGGAGCAATATCAATGCCAATGACATTGCTTAAAAAACTGAGTACCCCAGGGAAGGAAAATGCCTCCGCTCGCGGGGCAGCAAAGGTAAGGGCTCCACAAATTGAAAGCGCGATCGCCGCATTGCGAAGCTTATTACTTTTCCGCTTTGAGTTCTGCGAAATTTTGATAGAAGTCATGCTGCAAATTCCTCCAAGGAGACTTTGGAATCAATTGTTTTAGCTTCCAGGTATTTACTGTAAGCCATATACCCTTTCAGGGTGTCATTTGGGTATTTATCTAGGAATCGTTGACGATCGGCAAATTCTTCTGGAGAGTTTGCTGAAATAGCCAACTGGAAGAACGACGGGCAATAGCGACCAACGAGAGTTTTCCCCTCAGTTTTGATCGCCCATCGGCTATATGCCTCATCGCGCTTGGGGCGAGGAGCATTTTCATCAACCAGATGCAGGATGTTGCGATCCATCCCAATCCCTGACTCAGGACTCGACAAATAATTTGCCGCAGCAGTCGTCACTCTACCAATCTCCCAGGTATCGGTGTTTTCAAGATACCGTGAGGAGTTTTCCCCACGCTGCAACGAAGCAAGATCCTGGCCGATTAGCCTCGGATAGATCCCTTGCTTTCGTCCACCAGAGTAATACCCTCCAAAAGCTGTTGCGTAGCAACGATATTTACAGCAGGTGCTGGCTTCGTCCCCAGTGATTGAAACTTTTGGATAAGTCAGCGCGGCAGAAGTTGTTAGCCCGAGCACAGAGGCAATTAGCGGGAGAACATCAACCTCTCGCATGTCATTGATATTGCCGAGGGCACAAACCACGATCGGCTTATTTGTGTCAAATGTTGACGGAGTAGAAATCCGTTCTCCTGTTGGACGCTGGAGAAACAAGGATAACTCAGCTCGATAATTGAGCAAGAGATTTTCATAGCGATCAAGCACGGATTTTGCATCTTGCAAATCTGTGTTGCTAGCCAAAATAATCTCACGCAGCCGATTGAATTGAGCAAACTCTAGATAAGTTTTGAGAGTCGGGATCGCCTTCCAGTCAGAAGAACCAAACCCACCATCAAAAGCGCGATCGTAAGAGGTGCGAATCAACGGATCATTAAACCACTGACGAAAAAACGACGTGGTAATACTCAGGTAATCCTCGCGTAAGGCTTCATCACTACGTGGACCAATGATAAGGTCAGTAATTGTTTGGCTCCATTGGTCTCGAAGTAAATCGACTGCATATTGATATTTCTCAGGATCGTTTTCAAATTTCCTAAGGTCAGCACCCTGGAGCATGTTGAACGAGTCTTCACGGGAGTTGAAATATCCTCCCCCAAGTGCATCGCAGACGGGGGCAAACGTCGCAATCTGACCTTGTGTTGCATCCAGAACAAAAGCGGGTATACCCTTTTGATAGGCGCAAAGCAAATCCCCTGTTTCCAAGACGGATTTACCTGAGCCTTTCGTCCCAAGACGAATCTTTGCATTAACCCCTTGATCCGGGAACGGATTTACCCAGAACGGGGAATTGCCATATTCAGATTGAAACTCGATCCCCTCTTTAGCCTCAGTCCAGTCTGAAACAATAGGAACAAAGCTCGCTGCGGCTTCCGTAAAATCAGAAACTCGACGATCCCACCACATTGCTGGTCCTTTGCCAGCGGATTTTAACTCGATCGGAAGCGTAGTGCGCCATAGAGCAGGGCTATATTCCCGCTCCGGCTCAAAATACCCTTTGGTCTGCTCCAGTTCGCAGAGCGCATTTATAGCACGGCGCAAAGTCTTCGGATGCTTCCGATAGACCAGCGCAATGACGGTCGCCTTGATAGTTTGCGCCCCTTCAAAGATCTTAATACGATCGCCACCTGTTTTCTCTAACTTATGCTCCGTAAGTGCATTGGTATCACCAGAGGAGCGTGCAAGCTTGCGCGCGGCATTGTTCTCGTCTTCCAGCTTTGATGCTTTATTGCGGATTTCGCCCTGGTTTTCTCCAGTAAATTCCACAATAAATTCGGTATCCCAAATTTCACTGGCGGCAACAGCCTTGCCAGGCCCAGGGGAGTCATTAAGAAGGGCAGAGCCAAAAAACAGTTGACGAAGCGCATCTTCCGATGAATCAGATTTAAAGTTTACCAGAGGCTTGTCAGAAAGAATTGCAGTTCCGACAAATAATTCTTTCCCCGGCAAATAGGTATGCGGCTTGACGTATGTCTTAGGAGCCCCTCCTTTGAACAAGACAGACTTAAGATGCTTTTTTTGATTGATTTGTAGACGAACTTTCCCATGATCTGAGATTAGATAATAGGGAATTTTGGGGACGTACCCTTTATTGAATAAATGATAGTCGTGTTGCCAAATATCATCCAAAGAAAGGGGGCTTGCGACCAGCCCTAAAGATCGAGTAATTAAACGATCAAGCGATCGCCAAGCCTCATAAGCTCCCGAAACTATCACTGGCAATGAGTTGTAGTTTTTTTGCTGACTGACATCAGCCAAAAGCCCACGAGCCTGGTCTAACCAATATTCAATCGGATCTTCAGCTTTTACCCCACGAGAGGTCACCGTATACGTGGCAGTAATATAGATCCGTTTCACTGCACGTCGTCCTAACGCCGCTTGTCGCTGGAGCCGATCATGCTGTTGATCTTGGGCAAGCAACGCTTGGATGACTCGTTTTTTGCAGCGCTGTGGTTTAGGGACAGATTCTCGATAAACTCCAGCACGAAAAGACAATGCCTCGTTCTCATTGAGACCACGTAATCCTGTTCTAATCCGATCAATGACCTTTTTCCCCTCGGTCAGCGTAATAGACGAGGGGTACGGTTGAACTTCCCAAGTAAAATTGACTTGATAAAAGTCGCCTTTCCTGAGAACTCTGCCCCCAATAGAATTGTTCCCCTCTTGGAAATCAACATAGTGGAGAATATCAAATTCATTTTCCACAGCATGAGTGATTTTGCCCTGCACCTTTTTAGGCTTAATTCGAGAGACCGTGGGCTGAGCCATTGTTGGCTCAAAGTGAACATTAGCCCGACTTAACCGTTTGCCTCCAAGAAGGCCATCTGGCAAAAGTCCCCAGAATTTACCATCAAACTTCCATGGCCTATCTCCACGCAGTAACATATCAACCCCGCAGCAAGCAAAAAAAATTAGTATCCAGTCTTCGTCCTTGAGTAAGTCAAAGGGAGCCAAGGTCGAAGAAATCGTAATTAGCGCGATCGCCCAGAATGAGCCCGTCCAAAAAATAGACTGGGGAATGAATTTTGCTACCTTTGGGGCTCCCCCGATAGTAGGAGAAAACTGGATTTTGTCCATGTTTTACACCTCGCTAATGGGTATATCTAAAGCAGCAATCATCTTAATAGATTGCCTTTGAAGTGCAACAAAGTTTTTGTCATAACCAACAAGCAATGCCAAAATAAGAATGATGATAGCAATAAACGCCATTACCGTCTTGGCTGCTTCTTCACTGCCTCCTCGATTCAGGAAAAACGCAAAAAGACCACCGCCAATAATTGCGATCGGGAAGGAGAGATATCCAAATCCCTCAACGAGACCCAACGCATTTTGGAGGTTGGTATCTAAAAACTGATTTTGTTTTAGCTTGCCAATTGAGTTTTCCATAAACCCTGCGGCAGTCGCAGACTGAGGTGGTGACACCACAATACTACCTAACCCTACGATCGCAGCTAGCCCTGTTGCTGCAATTAATGATTTTCGCTTTCTCACGGGAACCGACCTCTTTTTTCAAAATAATGGTGTAGGGGTCAGTTTTGAAGACAGCAGCTTTTCCGGCCTTGCACAACCTATCTGCGACAGATGGCTTACAAGGGGATAATTCCTTATAAGCTGTGTCTAAAACTCTGACCAGAGTTTTATCGATAGACATTGTGGCGTCTAGGGCTCCATATATATGGTGAATGAAAAATAAATTAGTGCCGTACCTCCTACTTGTACTTTGGATAGGGCCAAATCTTTATGCGACGGCAACGGGCGATCGCATGAAGTTTTCTGGGAATCACTCACGACTATTTAGTTTTCAGTCCTCCGCGCAGGGAGTACCACTAAATCACGTCACATACCAAGCTCCAGAAACAAAATTCAAAATCTCTTAAACCAATGTACGAAAAATATCACACTTTTTTGAGAAAGTCACGATATTTTTCACATTCACTTTCTCACAAACATTTTACATAAGGTGTCATCAGTAGCACAAATCTTCAGCATCGGCCAGTTAATGCCTGCATGAAAACCAAAGGCAAGTGCCCCAAGTAAGAGAGATCCAGAGACGAGTGGAGTAATGATGCATAGAATGCAAAATTTTGTAAACTCTATCCTGTCTTCACGTTTATCTCTGGCGAATTCCATCTCGGCTTGTTTAAGTGCCAGAGTCTTTTCTCTGACAGCAATGACCTGTTGGTGTTGCTTTAGGTATAGCAGCACCTGTTGCTGAAGGATTAGGGCTGTGAAGGCGGCAATTGGGGAGTTTCTGTCCCGGTTAGAAAAAAATCAACATCGATCGCCTCCCCGTTGACGGCCTGATCCATCGCCTGCCTAAATTCAGGAGACTGTGCCCCTTCCTGAAGAGTACTGCAATACGATTTTAAGAAAACCTTTTGGGTACCTTCCCTAGCTTGTTTTGCTAGCGGGGGAAGCGTGCCCAAGACCTCCAATGCTAACTGTCCCCCGAGCGGCGCAACGGCCTCAACCAGGACACCCCCCTGTTTGGGCTGAGCCTTAAAGCGATCGAGAGCCTTTTTATACGAATCCACCTCTTTGTTATTGAACCATCGACGAACAAGATCGAAGTTTGCTAAGTCAGCACCATCAAGAAACTCAGAGGAGTGAGGGACGCCAATCACCTTGCATGTGCCATCCCAATCCTCTTTCCTAAGATCCTGCCATTGCCCGTCCTGTCCTTGATGTCCAAAGGACTTTAGAATAGTTGCTTTGTCCATGAAACCTCCAGAATAGCTACGATTATTTTCACACAGAACCCTTATAAATGTGATATTTTTCGTCTATAAGTTTTTTTGAAATAGAGTATAGTCCGTGAGAACAGCAGTAATTTACATTGAGGGGCGCGTGAGGGCTAATTTTCTGCAAGAAAGACTGGATTACCTCAATTCGGTCGAAGGAGGATGGAATCCCACAAGATTATCGGATGCAGTTGAGGAATTAAGGAGGCAACGATACCCCGAAGATAAATTTCAAAATGGATCTATGCGAAATACTATCGTAAATGCGCTGGAGGACCCAACCTCCACAAGTATAAAAACTCTTAGTCTTATGGTCATCGCAATGAAAGGGCGATCGAAGGTCGAATGGGAAATTACTGAAGAACTCAAAATCCCCCGGATAGAGACAATTGACATCTAAAACAAAACACCCCCAAGTGCTTATCAATGCTTGGGGGTGAGGCCAGTAAATGGAGGTACGATCGCTGAGACGTGTCCCTAAAAACATCCCAGAACCGAAGTCATGATACTCTGAAATTGTCCTTTTAGACAACCAGTATCGATCATGACTATCGAAGAGATTTTGACTGTGTTTAAAACATTTGCCGAACGAGCTAAGACAGAACGCGATCGCGCCAAGGAAGCCAAAGCCAAGGATGATGCCAATATTGCGGCGATCAAAGAGCGAGATGCCAAGATTGTTCAATTGACCCAAGCTTTGGACACTTGTCAGCAAGAGCTTGCCTCCGCCTTAGCCGCCTCCGCTGCATCCGATGCAGACAAAGCAGCCCTTCAATCAAAGGTTGATGAACTTGGTTCATTGGTGAGCCAAGTTAGCGCTGAATATGGAGACAGTCAAGCTGCTACCCAAGAGTTAATCACATCCGTGGAAGCAAATACTCTAACCCCTATTACAGATGCGATGGTAGCAGCTGTTGATCAGTCTCCTATTGAGAACACACCTGCAATTGATGCTGCGATCGCAGAAACAGTTGATCAGCCAGTTATTACTTCCGACCAGGCTGGAGAAGAAGCTGCTACTGCACTAGGAGAAGCAGTAATCGCCACTGTCGAAGGATAAACCTTTCCGACTTTTTCACACAGTGAATGAGCATTTCAGGGAGCTTCGGCTCCCTTTTTATCTCTTCAATCCCTTTAAAGCAAACTTTACTTCGTCGAGATCATTGAACTTTGCGATTTCTTCCAGGTTCTCTGCCGTATCAGTATATTTTTCTTTGCGGCACGCAGCAGCAGCTTTTGATACCCTGACTTTTGCGAGAGAAAGACTAGGAGCGCCTTTCGAGGATTTAATCGCCATTGAACAATCGGTTAGAGCAAAAAGTGAATAACGGGTAAAAAGAATCATTCCAAAAAGAACGACCATCGTACAAATAAGTTTCATGAATTTTCTCCGAGATGCCCCCATCCTCGGAACAGGTGGAGGTTATCAAAAAGCCTTCCAATACCTGCTACTATAGTACAAGTCGTACATACTTGCAAGCTTATGGAAAATATTCCGGTTTCCACTTTAAGGGAGACATTGGCGGACATATTGAGAACGTTGTTAACCAATCCTGATGAGGTGTTCCTGGTAACTCAGCGCGATCGCCCCAGTGCGGTTCTGCTGTCCACGGACAAGTTTGTCGAGATGGGTGGTGTTGTTGATTCGGAGGGCGATCGGAATGATTGACGACATGTTCTGGTTCCTTGTGGGCTGGTTTTGGGCTCAGGACGGAAAGAGCAGCAAATGTGAAAGAGCGAATACTCCAGGACACATAAAAATTCCAGAAGACCCTGGGCAGTGGCCAACGGAAGAAGAAATAGACTCTATTTTTGAGGGCGATCGCAGTGTTTAAATTTCAAGAGCAAGACAATTTCCCGCCTGGATATATTGCACGGCATGAAGAAATTTTGCCTATAGTGCAGAAAAGATTGCCAGAACG
This sequence comes from Alphaproteobacteria bacterium, assembly GCA_051657225.1. Classification (GTDB taxonomy): domain Bacteria; phylum Pseudomonadota; class Alphaproteobacteria; order Holosporales; family JBOFFI01; genus JBOFFI01. The sequence goes on along the minus strand of JBOFKH010000052.1, from coordinate 14,475 downwards.
GTTCTCAGCAAAGTTTGCTGACCGTCATTGGGGAATACACGGTGGTTGTCATCTTTTTGAGGTTATATTGCGTCGAGAAGAGGATCTTGACATCTGCTGTAATGCAGCGATCGATGATTCTACGTTTAAATCCGCCCCAGAAACAGCTCTTAATGAGTTCCTGATAGCAATTATAGAATGGGAGCAAAAAATCATTTGCGAAGCAGAAGAGGAGGGAGATCGTGGCAAGAAAATTAGGTAGCATTAGAACATGGTATACAGTCTTAATGCTTTTGGCACTGGGAGGATCTTATTCAATAGGAATTATGGCGATCGAGCAGGCTGAAGAGCGGGCAGCAAATAATTCTTGGTCAGACATTATTCGCAGGCGAAGCCAACCAAATCTTAACAAATTCGGGATTTTCACGGTTGTTTTTAGCTCCGCTTTAATAGGGCTGTGGATAGGACTTGAAATAAGAAAGAAGGGCGATCGTGATGAGTAACAAAATAATTAGAGAAGTCTACGAAAAAAGGAGTCATGAACCTTGTGCAAAACTACGCGAGATGACAGTTGTAACTGAGGAACACGATGACAAAGGACTTCCCTGGACAACCGATCGCATCCATGTCCACAACTTGGGGCAACTGAAACAGATTGTGGATGCGGCGATTGCTGAACATGGGATTGATACACCAGTGGGGTATTCCAGTGTGGGGAATCAGGACTATCAAGATGGATTGACACTGGAACAAATTCGGGTTTCAGAGTTGTCTATTCAGTTTCTGCATGGCGATCGTGTTGTGCAGAGTCCGGTGAATCCGGTGACAGATATTCCAGTTTTCATTATTGGGTAAGAGCTATGGTTAAAAAGAAGCACATCAGTGAACTAAAAATAACAGATAAATTTCATCAGTTTGCCAGCTTAGAACAATTGCCAAAAGGTCGTCGCAGACTTTCTTTCGAGGAACTTAAGGCAGAAATGGGAGCAGATTATGAAACGATGTTTGCACTCACTGCAATGATTTGGGAGCAGCGCGGAATCATAGATAAGAGCCTGGGGAAGCCCATCCGATTTCTCTCAGAGAAGAAACATCGTAGAGTCCTATCCTGGGTTTTAGCTGGAGCGGATCCAGATGTTGCTGTTAAAAAGGCTCTGGTTGACTTGGAAAAATGGGATTTGGTTAACAAAAAGAAACTAGAAGGGAGGCAACCTCCAATCCAAAATCGTGCATTTACCACACTTCAATCCAGTGAAGGAAAGTCCAGTAGAATTCTTGTCAAAAATAAGTAGTTTCAGGAGGCGCGATCGTGGTAACCGTTGAAGTAGCAAAAAAGAAGTTCAGTAAACGCTCTCGCGGCTTCATGTGGGAAGCAAGTATTAAAGAAATTAGCTCTAACTATACTGGGATTGGGAAGAATAAGGAGGAAGCGATCGTCAACCTATTTCTAAATTTAATTTTCTCGGAGGGAGCCAAGGAGATCGTCAAGAAAAAACTATGGAAACCAGAATGGGATCCTGTTGAAGGGCAACTGTTTAAAGTTGTTGAAAAGACACAGGCCGCCCCGTAACAAACCAAAACCCCAGTTACTATTTACAATAACTGGGGTTTTGGTTTATATTATTTTCGTGAATTCTTAAGAGAGTCGCAGACTTAATACCTCAGAAATATTAAGCCTGCATTACGACTCCTTTACGAGTTCCGCAACTCATTCAACCAACCACGGAACAACAAGAATAGTGTATTCAAATCCTGCCCAGTTTGCAATAGCCTCCGAGAAATTAATCCTATTCTTTTCCAGAGTAGTGGATTGTGGGATTGCTGCATCCAGGATATATCTGGTTATCCGTGCCCTAGATCCTGACGGGAAGGGATGGGTCAATCTATCAATATCAGAATTAGCCTCAGCGCTTGGGGTCAACGACGCCACAATATACCGAGCGCTAAAGGACAAAAGATTCTTCACCAAGGTTCACAGAGCCGTGGAGGGAATAAAAATCGTATCTTACCGCGCCCTCAAAAAGGTGTGTGCGGATCTAGATATTGATTTGGGTGCGATCGCCATGGTGCCGCTCAAGGTACTGGGCGATCGCATGTTGTCTGCTGTTTTGGCCACTGACCTAGAGATTCAACTGGGTCAGCATCAGGCCGGCTTTAAAGCCAACAGCCAGAGACAGAAGAAGAAAAGACCCAGAGGAAAGCTATATAACGCCATCAAGGCGATTCATAGCCTAACCGTGAAGGAAAGAGAGAATCAGGAAGGGCGGCAGTCTTTTAAATGCCGAGGCTTACAATCGCCCCAACCCGGATTCAGGTTCTTCCGAATTGGTTCCTGGGATTCTTGTCCTGGAGTTAGCCAAAAGTGTGTGGCCAGGAACCTAAACCGTTCCAGAACCACCATCACCCGTCGCATGAACAATAAAAAACGTGACGATTGGGGTTGTTCCGTTCTGGCTAAGCGGCGGGTAGTCCAGAGATTTGAGCCAAAGGTTGAGGCGGCGGTGCGATACCACCTGTTAGCAGACCTGCGCTCAACTCATGGCACTATTCGTCGCAATGGCCAGATCATGACCGTTGGCATCCTCCAGGTTGGTAAGGAGTCTCCACAAGCTTACAGACTCCTTACCAACATCTATGACCTTAACCACATGCTGAAGGCCAAGAGAGGGCTGAGGCGATCGGTTAAGGCACACAACAAAAGATTCAATAAATCTGCCCACCTCCCGGCGGGCATTTAATAGGTGACACCAATGCGAAATTCTTTATAGACAAGACCTATAGCGATCGCCACTCGGAACAGCAATCCGAACAACACCTCTTGCAATGTGTTGTGAGTGTGCTATGATGACACACATAATTGAGTGATGGATGGAGAGCGATCGAGATGAAAGTAAATTATTTAATGGGGTTTGGAGTTGTGACAGCAATGGGAGGTACAGTTCTCTTGCTTGTTAAATTAGTTCCTCTCTTGTTTGCATTAATCACTTTAGAACCCGGGGCTAAATCTCCATTAGAATCCAAAGAAACAGCGGTTTATGTCTTGGGTTGCACGATTGCCGTTGTGGTTGGGGGATCTGCGTCTAGGCTTGGACTAAAGCAATATTGCAAAAAAAATGGATTAGAAGATTAGGAGTAGCGATCGAGATGGATAATACATTCGTAACCAAAGCATCTGGAGCAACGCTTACCCTTGTTGGTAATATCATTTTGGCGTGGAATCTCACTCTTGGGCTCCAAGCTCCTGGTGGAATACAAAAAGTGACAATAAACTCTCCAATCGCTGTTGGAATTTCTGGAGGTCTATTGTTGGCAGGTATTGGCATTGGCTTGTCGTCCGCGCTGGGAGGCGATCGCAATGACAAGTAATATTTACCCCGAATGGACGGCAGAGGCTGTCCAGTCTTTAGCCAAAAAATGTGGTGCTGAAATTTCAGATGAGCAGGCGGAGGTTGTCGCATCAAAATGCTATTCGACGACTGAGTGGCAATCAGAAGCAGATGTTATTTTTTTGATATGTGAAGCAGTTGGTTTTAGAGGCGATCGAAATGACTGAATTCAAGAATGTTTCAATTAATTTGTCTGAAGATGAAGCAAAGCCAAAACATAAATTTGAGGCTTATTTCAGAAAGCTGAATGATAATCATTCGCCTTATTTTATTCCCGGTTCAGGGTTTCAGACGAAAGATTCTGGGATATTCCCAATAGATACCAATCGGAGCGATCGTGATGACTGACCAAGACCTTGAGGAGGTTGATTCAACCATGGTTCTTGCGCTGATCATTCTTCTGGCTTTTTCGATGCTTTGCTGGGGGAGCTATTTAAAGGGACTGGCGTCTGTGTGGTGTCAAAAATATCAGCAAGTGGAGCGATCGCAGCGATGACTAAATTCAAGAATATTTCAATTAACTATTTCGGCAAAAAGTTAAGGCGAGTTACAGGAGGGCTTTTGGTCGGAGCTTTCGCAGGAAGTATTTTTCAGACAGGAGGAGGTACCGTTATTGGGGCATTGGTAGGGACACTAATTGGAATATTCGCTAAATGGACACTTACAGATGAATTAAGGCTAGAGGCAAGCTTCTTAACCTCTAGGATACTGCATATAAGAAATTCCTATTTTAGTTGTCACAATAGTGAAAAGCTTCAAAAATTAGAGCTTCGTCTGGGGCGAGTTCTGAGAATTTTGGAAAACCGTTTGTGGCGATCGCAGCGATGAACATCATCCAAATTAAAGACCTCATCCAGCAGGCGGTAGATGCTGCTGTCCCTGTAGCTGTAGAAAAGCGAATACAGGAGCTAACGCAGGGCAGGGGGCGGACATCTAAAGCCCCACCCTGTAAGTATTGCCAGGGTTTCAATACGAATTATCGGGGGTTTGTAAAGTCCTCTGGTAATCGTCGAGTACGGTGTTTTGATTGTGGGAAGACGTTTACTGTAAAGAAGGAAGAGGAGGGCGATCGGGATGAGTGAAGTAGAAAATACAGACATTGTTTTACTAAAGATTGATCAGGTTCAAAAAGAACTTGGAGAAGAATACTTTGAGTGGTCAACCGCAGAAGGGAAACTGTTTTTCAGGTATGACTTCCCGAATGACAATACAGGATGGCAACAATGCAAAGAGAAGCTTTTGTCCTCCGGGCTTGAAGTTTGTCTCCATTCCCTTGAATCATATTGCTGCACGGGAAGCCTTCGTCTATTGCAGGAGGGCGATCGGGATGAAGCGTAGTTGTAAAGATTGCAAAGCATTAGACGAGAACACTTCTGGAATCTGCCGTCTTGGATATGCGGTCACTGTTCATCTAGACCCTAGCGGCAGAGGACATCGGTCTTATTCTCCAAAGGAAGAATGCCCAAAACCAAGAACATTGAAGAAGTATTGCCAATTGTTGTTTAGGAGCGATCGGGATGAATAATCTTCAACAAATTGGTATGAAGGAAGCAGTAAATATAGCTTGGAACCGTCACTGGAATGCAGAAAAAATGAAGCATTTGCGGTTGGTCAATCAAGAAGAGTCTTCTAGCTTATTAATTGAATTTCAGGAGACGAGCCCTGATGCAAAGCTCTGGGTTCTTAAGCTGACTCCTTCTCAACTGTTAAGCGCAGTCAGGGAAGGGAAGACTATTTATTCCATTGGGGTGTAATCAATGAGTAAAACCACGATCGCATGGACTGATGAATCACTAAACCCGATCGTCGGGTGTACCAAGGTTTCTCCGGGCTGCTCCAGATGTTATGCAGAGACGGCAGCAGCAAGCCCTCGACTACAACAGTTTGAGCAGTATAAAACTGTGATAGATGAACATGGGCACTGGAATGGGCATGTAGATTTTGTCCCTCGAATGCTGGATAAATTATTTACGTATAAGAAGCCGCGCCGAATCTTCATGCCATCAATGAGTGACCCATTTCATCCAGCAGTGAAGGATGAGTGGCTGGATCAGATGATGGCAGCGATCGCACTGAATCCTCATCTAACGTTCCAGGTGCTGACCAAAAGGCCAGAACGGATGAAAGAGTATATGTTAAAACTAACAGATTGCAGAGGATGGTATTTCAAGAAATGGGCTTCAACGATGGCTCGACTGGCTTGTGAGCAAGGGTGGAGAGAATCGGAAGAAGACATCTCAGATCGCTCTACCGAAGAAGTTAGTTTAATTTGCCACCCCATTGAAATGGAACTCAAGTGGAAGATGAAGCAATATTTTTTGCCTAATCTCCATCTCGGTGTCACTGTCGAAAATCAAGCTTCCGCAGGCGATCGCATCTCATTGCTATTGCAAACACCTGCTGCCGTAAGGTTCTTAAGTGTAGAACCAATGTTGGAAGAGATCGACATTTCAAGATGGACTCACCTTCTCCCTTGCCCCCAGCACCCAAATGAAAGAGCTTCTGGTTGGGGGCATCTTGATTGTGATTGTAGAGAATGGTTTAAAAAACATGTCAAGTCGGGTTCAATGTCATCAATCTCGTGGGTAATTATTGGCGGTGAATCAGGCTCTAATGCCCGCCCATTCAACCTGGAATGGGCTGAGTTAATCATTAACCAATGCAAAGAAGCTGAAATACCTGTGTTCATGAAGCAAGTTGGATCAAATGCTTACTATAAAGGCGATCGCTTTAAAACCAAATCCCGCGCTGGCACAGACCCTAGCGAATGGCCAGAGCATCTGAGAGTACAAGAATTTCCTAATCCTTTACCCTAAACGTACTTCCTTCCTCCGATCGCTCAATAACTTCAATCCCAGCCTGTGGAGATGGTTCAACCGTTTTCACCTCCTCCACAGGCTTTTTGGTTTTGCCAACCTGAGTAAAGTAAAGCGGAAGTGCGATCGCCCCCCCAGCCGCCAAAATTAAAGCTAGGGCAAATGCAGCGCCCCGAGGATGCTTGTCAAGAACAGGCACCATTGAGGCAATCCCCGAAGAGGCCTCTTTAATGCTTTCAGCCGCATTAATGTCCACAGACAAGTCCTTTTTTCTGCCACGGCACTCCATCGTAACAAAGGTTACAAAATATTAAAATCAGTCTAAAGGCGTAATTATATTGTAGGGCAAAGGACTGGGGAGCTGTAGTTGATTGACTTTTTCATTCCCTACCGCTATTTTGTAGCCTTCATTCGCACGAATGACTCGGATTGTCTTGGTCTGGGTTGCAATACGGAACCCCGCGTTTTTGCTAACTTTTCTAGGGGCAGAAAATATCCCCCGAGGATTCATGATTGAAAAATATCCTGGAGGAATGGTTATCGGTGGCATTTTTTCGTCATAATCCTGCCCTTTGACCATTCCTTCTCTGACCCCAATAGAGTATGACTCTCCATCTGACATCTCCTTAGCCTTGATCTGCGATCGCAGACTGGCACAGCCCCGTCCTTTTTCCCCAAAGCACACACGAATATCGGAACACCGATGGGTTAATTGTCGCGTAGAGAGAAAAGTTTCGCCTGTAACGCGAAGCTCCAGAACTCTCCCACCCCCAAAGCAAAAGCCAAATGACCGCACCAGAAGGCTTGAATTTCGGGTAAGAATAGCCCGTTTCAGCCCCCATTCCAACAATGATGCTTCCACCTCCCCACCACGATAAAACCGTCCGCCAGATACCCTGGCAGGATTGGTTCGCACCACTTCTCCCGCTACGACTTGCTGGCCTGTCCGCACATTGGCATCAGTTGCCCGGATGATTTTTAGCATAGCGGTCTGTGCGATCGCTGGAACAGTTATCAACACTGAGCAAAGAGCGATCGTTGCTTCAAAAATTATTCGATTTTTCATAAGTCCCCCAGGTTTTGCTATGAAAACCCCCGCAATTAATGGGATGAATTGCGAAATTGAGCACAGTCATCCTGATGCAATTGTGCATTATGGCAACTGGTTTGTACAGAGCAAACTATCGAGATGGGGTAATCTGAGAGCGGTTCTGGCGATCGTAGAGCACTTTTACGTCAGATTTTATGGTGGAAATATCAGATTCAGTGGTCTTAATTCTGTTGTCAGTAGCCAAGGCGCGATCGTTATTGGCTTTCACGCTCCTCTCCACAGTGCCATTGATTAGGTTAAAGGCGATGAGTGCAACGGACAGCCCGCCACCTGTCCAGAGAACTTTGGCATAGTTCCCGCGTGTGGTGCGATCGCGGTATTCAAGCCAGAGACGATGCACCATGGTAGACACGCCAGGACGCTCCTCGTTGCCAGAAATGCCATTCCATTCTTCTTGGATACGGAGTAGTGCTTCTAAGTGGCGCTTTGCCTCAGAAAGTTCTTCCAGAACCCCTTTATTGCGATCGCCCCCATCCCCACGGAGCATAATTTCAATATTCTCAATCCGCTGGGTATTGGCACCACGCCCTTCATTTACCCGGTTAATGTTATCGGTCAACGATTTGAACAGCTTCTGGTTAGAATCTTCAATCCGCTGATCTATGCTTTTTGAGCTTTCCGTTAGTGCCGTGAGAAGCTTGGCCTGCTTGTCTAAGCGATCGCGCAATTCATTGACTTGGCGCGCTAATTCTTCCGACATTAGATCCCCTCCAACAGGTCGTCAATATTAAACACATCTTGTTTTTTTGCCACACTGGAGTCTTTGATCAGATTTGGCAGAGAACTGGGTTTTTCGTACTCCTGACGGACATTGATAAAATCGTTCACGATCCGTTTAATTGCTTGTCCAAACTCTTCCTCGGAGGGTTTCTTCACATACCCATCTGCCCCAAATTGCTCTGCTTTGACTCGTTCGCCAATGGTGTCAGAAGTGCTGAACATCACGATCGGGATAGCGTTGAAGTCTGAGCACTCCCGCATCAACTTCAGCACATCAAACCCATTCATTCCAGGAGTATTGATATCTAAAATGATCATGTCTGGGATCTCAGGTGCGACTGCAACCAATTCCAGAAATTCCCGACCATGCTCAGCGATTTTGAAGTTTGCGTCAGAGAATTGCGATCGCATAATAGTCCGAATCATCTGGATTTCGGACTCATTATCCTCAAGGATCATTAGGAAAATATTGAGTTTCATGATTTTGCAAGTGGGAGTTTAACGAAGAAAACGGAACCCTGGCCAAGGATACTTTGGACAGACATTTTGGCGTTATGGGCTTTGAATATTCTTTTGGCGCTGTACAATCCCAATCCTGTCCCCTCATACTCCGGTGCAAGTCGAACCCCTATCCCAAAACCGTCCCCCATGATTTTCTCAACTCCTTCTGGGCTCATGCCCATGCCTTGGTCTTTGACGTAGAAGACCCCATTGTCTTCCTTCTCGCGGAACCCAATCTCAATATTCTCATTGATTCCCCCAGAATATTTGATGGCGTTATTGATAATATTGGCGATCGCCCGTCCTACGAATTGATTAACGTCAACTTCTATCCAGTACTCCTGTTCCGGTTGCTTATAGACAATATTATTGACTGAATACATGGTTTTGAGTTGCTCAAAAACACAACTGACCGAAACTTTTTCTAAGTGTAGATTCTCTTCCCAGTTATTAAGATTCCGTGTGTTGTTGACCAATTCATAGGCGAGGTCAGCTTTGCGACAAGCGATCGCAAAACTATTGGCCTGCGTGTCATCCTCAAACGTTACTCCCATCTTCTGGAGTAATCGCATCTGGTCCTTAACGTTTTTAACGCTGCTGAGCAGATCATGCCGCCATGCCCGCTGTAATTGTTCTAGTTCCTCTCTGGCCAGACGTTCAAATTCCTTGGCTTCTACAATCTCCGTCACATCAGTAATCGCACCAGCATATCGGTAGTATCCATTATCTTCTCCCAAGTAATAGACCCCAAGGATGACCTGGGCAATGCTGCCATCTTTGCGGAGTAAGGGGACGGGGCGATCGCTATCCACAATATCCGATTTTTGTTTGCCATGGAACGGGCATCCAGAAGCGTAGGCTACTAATCCGATATACCGTTCCTTTTTTGAACTCCAGCGTCCAATACCAAAGTGATGATCATGATATTCTTCTGGCACAATCAGGTTAAGAAATTCTCCATCCAGATCATCATGTCCTGAGATTCTAAGCATTGCCAGATTTGGCTTATAGATTGTGGCCTGCGCTCCATCCTTTGGTGCAAGCACAATCATTTGTCCCGTAGTGCTCTGTGCAATTTGTACCTTTGCTAATTTTGCAACTTCAAGATACTGATTATAGGCTTCTCCCACCTGCTTAATTCCGACAGGGCAATACCACACGGGATAAAATTTTTCTTCTTTGCGGATGGCCGTTTTAAGATGGATTATGGGGCGTGCTACACAAATAAAACCTAAAATTACGATCCCAGATAGAATAAATGACAGGATGCCAAGCCAAGCCAAGTTCTGAGCAAATTTTTCCCATATTGTTGTACTAATATTTGAGATCAGGACTGTTTCCCATACAGTTTTGTTGATAGTTGATTTACGTGCGACGATATGGTATTCGTGCCCTTTGACGCTGAAATTTAGTCCACCTTTATAAATTTCTTCGTTCTGACTTTGCCAGATCTGTATTCCTTGTTCGACTACTTCCTTGCTCAAAGGATTTACCGCTTGCACAATTGATTCGGGACTTCCAGGATAGCGCCCAATCAGAACAACGGTATATCGATGGATGCCCTGAAGAATAGCCTCAAATCGTCGCACGATCGCTTCTGAATTGTCACCTTTCTCCTGTGCCAGAATTTTGACCGCTCCCTGCACCAACAAGGTATCTTGAGGTTTCCGATCCTCTGTGAAGTTTTTGAGGGTATCCCAATTATTGATGGTTCTTATTGTAAAGAATCCGATTAGCGATAGCATGATGATCACTGGCACCTGCCAGATTCGGAGACGGAATGGTTCATTGATCGGAATTTTGAACTTACTCATTGAACGGCCTCACCCCTCGGAAATAAATCCTTCTCTCAGTCCCATTTAGATTCGCCACTGTTACATAATCTTGCTGAGTGACCACCCGAAAGCATCCATCGCCATACGATCGCACTTTCCCATCCTCAACCGACACCTGATTGCCAGAAGCAACACAACCACTAACCACATTCTTGTTAAGCTGCCGCTCAATTCTGAGCTTTTCGATTCCTAGCGAATAATCGATCGCAAAAATCACTGGAGGTTTACCCGGCTCCAGGTATGCCCCTTGGCCAGTGAACTGAGGCTTCGTTTCGCCCCCAGACTCCACGATCGCCTTTCCCTCGGCAACGGCAGTGGTAACCGCCCCATCACCCACGCTGAGAACCGTGAAGATAGTCCCAGCGGTATAAATTCTGGTGCGGCGATCGACCCGAGAGTTTGGACCAAAAGGAATCACCTCCAGAAATGAATCGGGATGGGAAAGCCGCCTGAGCTTGCGAAACTGAATCTGCCCTACCCGCAGGCGAACAACGGTCTGCGCACCCCCATTTATGCGTTTCAGGATAGGCAGGTCAATTGAGGAAGGAGCCAAGACGGTGATAAGGCACTGCCCCATGTCGCAGAGCAGCCGATCGCCCTTCTTAGCATAGACCCCAGCTCCTTCTCTGAGGTATGTCTGCTTCCCCCTGAGGGGCTTAAAGATGACATATCGATCATTTGCCAAGCTTGGACTTTGCCATAACCCGCACAATATCGGAAGAAGACTCCAGTAGCTCACGCTGAATTTTGACCTTTTTCCCATTTTCTTCCTCTTCATCGATAAAAGGGAGCTTTGTATACTCAACAGCGATCGCAGCTAACACTTCTTTCCTGTCTAACCGCGCATAGAATGGACATGACATTGCAAATTGAGTATTGGATTTAATAAATGCTTTCGCCAATGGGTCTTTCTGGTCAATTTCCTCAACGACATAGGGGGTGCAGCGATCGTTAAGGTGAGAATCATACCGCGCTTTAGATAATCCACTCCCCAATGGATAATGCCCCTGGGGAATCGGAACTAGCCCTTCGCCAGTTTGCTGATATCCATCATAGAAAACGCTTTCTATGACTCGTTTTTCGGTTTCTAGATAGAAGAACACAAAGGCGCGATCGCTGTCAGTGCGACGCATCACTGACCGAAGGATTGTCTGCACTCGTTCGGTTGTCGCATCATACAATCCCAGCATCTCCAAGACTTCATTTGGGTTCCTGATGTTGGCATTGGCCATGAATCCGCGCGCGGTTGCTATAGCAATTGCTATAGCTGCGATTGCCGTAACGATCGCACCCCCAATCTCAGCGGTGCGCTTTGAAATGTTGAGGAACCGGAGCAGGCGATCCGCCCAGTCTTTTTCAACTTTGTCTGGCATTGCCTGGATGCACTTATCGGATATGGTAATCGTACCATCACCGCCGCAGCAACCAGCGGATAACCTCGAGCATCTGAGTACCACCAAATTTTCGTTCGGGAGGTGGTTCGACCCAAGCATGGAGAACTGGATCGTATTCGCCTTGCGGGGAAAAATGATCGCAGTCGTTGCATGAGCCTTTTGGGTTCACCGCGCAGCGTAGCCAGTACGAGTTGGCATTGTACTGGCACTGAGGATTACCAATGTTTTGAAGCAATTTTGACATCAGCGCCGCACTCCATTCCTGTAGTCCCACGGCATAATCGGATTACTCTGATTCCAGAACCCTCTTCTCCGCAGTTTTGCTTCAGCCTCAGCATCCAGTAGCGATCGCTCATGGTCCGGGCATGGCTTCAGATATTTCCGGTACACCACCGCATGACCCTGGGCAACCATGGTCAAATTAATAAACTCCTCCCCCAGGAAAACCTTCCCAATCGATCGCCCGTACTGATCGATCGCCACTGATTCCACCCGCACAGCCTGATTAAACACTTTGGCATACAGAGCCTTAACCGAGTCTGTCCCCCAAGGTTTCTGGGCTTTCTCTGGAGCGTCAATGCAGGCTAGACGAACTTTAGAGATCGCACCACCTTCTTTCAGCACCTGAATAGTATCGCCATCAGAGGTCTTTCCCACGACCCCTTTGAAATATTCGGTTTTCTGCGGAGCTTTTGCTGCTGGTGCTGTGGTTGTGGCTGAACGGATGAGTGGAGCGATCGCTAGGGTGCCAGAGAGGAATATGGCGATCGCGGCGAGATCCCTAATCCTGGGCATCGTTCGCCTCGGTGAATTCTTGTTTTACAGCTTCAGCTACGTCTTTGGCGCTGGCTTGAACTGCGGCGATCGCAGCTTTCGCATTCTTCGTTCGGCGGAAATTGGCTAGGAATAGGAGCCCGATGACTGTGGCAACTCCTGCGCCAGTCAGCAGGAATACGGGGGTTAGGATGAAGGAAAACATAGAGGGGGTTTAGTGTAGAGACTGATTGTATTTTCGCATAATCGGCGGGAAAAAGTGCGATCGCCCCATAGCGGCGGCAGAGATTTGAACCTGCGATCTCCTCAGTTGCTGAAGAACACCCGACTGGGTACAACTGAAGTGCTTTACCTGACTAAGCTACGCCGCAGTGGGATGCGATCGCACTTTCTATTGTACTCTTCTGCATCAGTACCAGTCCCTCCCTTCCCTCCTATGAAGCCTTGCTTCAGTAGGGAGATAAAACAATTCCTCATTAGAGCAATTTCCTTTGTCCCCCCACTCAATATCATCAAAGCTAGGCCACCTGATTTTCAGCCAGATCGTATCTTCATTGGTAACACAATTGTCTTTCGGGTCTGATGAGCCAACTATTACCCGAAATTCGCAGCCATCTTTTAACAAGATCCAACATAATCCTATTTTTTCTTGTGCTGATGGAGTATCACGATTGCTCCATTTCTCTACCGGGACAACCGCTTTTTCGCATATTTCAATCAGTCTTCCCCGAGTGTATTCATCTTTAGCCTTCACTTCAAACCTCCGCTCAATGACTCCATCCATTCCTAAGCAATCCGCGCTCAGTTGCTTAAAGCGATATTGTTTTACCTTCCAACAACAAATAACCCTTTTCAGGGTGATCCTTTAAATATTCGGACTCGGACTGAAGAAAAGTCCCGGCACGCGAACCCTTGCGGAGCTTAAGACTAACTCCATATTTTTTGCTCTGCATTAAAACTTGGATTTCGGAATCTTTGAAAATTAAATAGGCTTCTTGTTGCACCTAATCCACCTCCACTGCAAAAACATATCCCATCTTCCGCTTAGGCACCTGCAACACGATCGCAGGATCAATCCCATAAAGCTCACAAAACATACCCAACTCCTGAGCAGAGCATTCCCTGTCCCCTGACTCAATTCGAGAGACAGCAGATTTGTTGATGCCCACCCAGACTGATGCTTCAGCTTGCGATCGCTTGGCCTGCGATCGGGCTTCTGCCAGGGCTTCTCCGATCTCTTTGTTGGTTGCACTCATTGACTGCGATGTGATAATCTAATCGTTGATGTGATTGTAGCACAAGCCAATGGCCAAACAACAAACAATTTGGACATGCGATATCTGCGGTAGCCAGTACGATACGAAAGCTGAAGCGATCGCCTGCGAAACTCGCAATCACAAGGATGTAGCACAGGCAAAGATAGCTATATTCAGCTTTGCTAAACCCGAGACGGGGATGATGCGATCGGGACACGGATATTATCCCAGTTCGGTGCGGATACAGTTTTCTGAAGAATTCAGTGATTTTGCTGTATATACGCTTTCTAGCGTAGGATATCAGGGATTATGACCAAAACACATCCCCACATCGCAACACCCTACGAACTTCAGGCTGCTGCTGAGCGGCAGCCTGAAAGTGATCGTGATACCATTGCTACCTGTCTTTGATTTCGGCAACTCTGATTTTTTTACAGAAGTTGATGCAAAAGCGTTTGGCCATAATCCCTTCAATAAATTTGATCACATCTATTTACAGAATCATGGTCGAGAGAAGATGATATGCACATTCAACTCTCAGAAGATCCAAACGATACATGCCGATGGCACGGGGATGCTAAAGACATGCCCCCTGAGGCGGAGCAGCATTGGTTTGAGATTACCAGGGTGCGGGTTATGCAATATGCCTATATAAGTGAAGAAGATATTATTAATGCAGGGCTGACCGAAGTCAAGATAACCC